>CAMNGY010000010.1 GCA_946538795.1 uncultured Treponema sp. | reverse complement strand
CTGGACATCATGCGGCATACGGACTTCTGCAAGGAGTGGATGAACAGCCGCCCCGTCCTCTTCGTCTCGCTCAAGGACGTGGAAGGCGATGACTTTGACGGCGCATTCAAGATGCTGAAACGGGTGATCGCCAGGACCTGCATAGACCTTGCCCCGGTTTTTGATAAAACCAAGGTTGATGAGGATGACCTGCGTGTTTTCGCAGGCCTGAAATCAAAATCCGCCGACATAGATGACGTGAAGGATTCCCTGTTGACCCTCATGCGGATGCTGAACGCAGTCTACGGCAGGAAGGTCATCCTGCTGATCGACGAGTACGACGTTCCCCTCGCCAAGGCAAGCGAGAAGGACACGGCGGAGAACCGCTTCTACACACAAATGCTCGATGTAATCCGTGGACTCATGAGCTCATCGCTCAAGGACAACGAGTTTTTGGAGTTCGCCGTGGTGACGGGCTGCCTGAGGATTTCCAAGGAAAGCATCTTCACGGGAACGAACAACTTTGCCTCATACTCGGTGCTGAACAAGCGCTTTTCCGAATACTTCGGCTTTACGGAGAGCGAGGTGGATGCGATGCTCGTAGCCGCCGGCAGGAAAGCCGCTGCCCCCGCAATCAAAGAATGGTATGACGGCTACGTGTTCGGGACAAGCCACGTATACTGCCCCTGGGATGTGATAAATTACCTGTCGGATTTGATGTTCGACAGAGCTGCTCGTCCAAAGGCTTTCTGGAAGGACTCAAGCCACAACGGAGTCCTGCGAACCTTCGTGGGAAGGACCGACTTCAAGATAAAGGGAAAGTTCGAGACCCTGATGAACGGCGGTACTGTCACGCAGGCCATCACGGACATGCTGACTTACGACACGCTTCATGCTACGGAGGACAACCTCTGGAGCGTCCTTCTGATGACCGGCTACGTCACCAAGGCGGACCCGGACAGCGATGAGGACAGCGTGGAACTTCGGATTCCCAACAAGGAAGTCGCGACGATATTCCGAGACGCGGTCGTCTCCCTCTTCCGTGACACGATAGACAACGCGAAGCAGAAAGCCATGATGGATGCCTTGTGGGGCGGTGATGTTGATGCCGCAAGCAAGGCTGTCTCGGACCTCCTGTGGAAGACTATCAGCTACAACGATTACCACGAGGACTACTACCACGCTTTCCTCGCGGGGATATTCACGGGCCTGGGCTACGAGGTGGAGTCCAACAAGGAGAAGGGGCTGGGCAGGCCGGACATCCTGCTCAAGGACGACGACAACCGGCGTGCCATCATCATCGAGGCAAAGAAGTCCGCGAGCCGGGCGGACATGGAAGCAGACTGCGGCAAGGCACTGGAGCAGATTGACACGAAAAAATATGCGGCAGGGCTGTACGGATACACGCAGGTTCTCTGCTACGGCATTGCATTCTTCCAGAAAGAGGCCCTGGTCAGGAAGATATAAGGGAAGCCTGCCGCTGCACGGTCATTTGAGCAGGTTATCTGGCACGAAGTTTTTCCTGATTTTTGTGTAGAACTCCATCAGCAGTGTATGCTCGGCTTCTGACTGTTCCTTTGAGCGGTCGTAGGCCGTATCCCGCCCGTTTGCCAGCGACAAAGTCCTGAGAAGATACCCCGGCCTGTTGAGTTTTTTTCCGCTTGTGCTATTCTTTCCGGCCTGCAGTGATGCGGCTCAGCCCCGGCGGGCCTCCAGGAGCTGCTCCATGTAGCCCTTGCCGCTGAGGACACTGTCTTAAGGTTCCGCTCTATAATCTCCGCTCCTATGCCGTCAAATGACTTGTCGGCGGTCAGAAGCTTCATGAGAGTCCTTGAGCTTCCTTGTTGTACGATTCCAAGGTCTTCTCGACCGCATCCATCTGGCCCATGCCTACAAGGATACCGCCGGACGCGGGAATTGGCAAGTGAGAATCCCCCGCGACGCCCCGTTTCACGATGTTTCGCTGCCAGAGCCGTGTCTTGCGGACAACCTGTAGGCACATGTTGTTATATCATCGCGTTCATTGCGGTTTCTTGCAGTACGTTGCCAAAGCTGTTTCCTGCTAACCCATTATAAAATGAACTTTTTTACACTTGTAATAATGGGAGAATGATGTTATACTACCATTCATATTGATAAAAAGGGGTAGTCCATGGCTCGATTTCAGCTTACGTTTCAGAAAATTCAGAACGGGAAGGTCGTCTCCACGGCGGGGACAAGCATAGAGGCTGACAACGCCTCCGAAGCAAAGCAGAAGTTCCTGGCGACGCATTTGCCGAGCAGCACCGGCAGCTACAAGGTTGTCGCCTGCGTGAAGAAGTAGAAAGGGCAATTGGCAGAGTGGAATTAGCAGAATGAATAAGGGGTTGAAAAGATGAAAAAAGCTGCAGGGTATTACTTTAAGATAGTGCTGGCATGGATGGTGACGATTGTTTTTGCCTGCTATTTTCTTTCTCTTCTGGTTAAGCAAATCGGCAATGACAAGGAAGTTGCCGGGGTAAACTCACAGAGCATCGGAATGGCAACGGTGTATGACGATGTAATGTCAAAGGATGATGCCGAGCTGGACGATGAGGGAAAAGCGGAAAAAAGAGTCGTAAGTGCGTTTGAGCAGATACGGAAAGGAAGCATTAAAGATGCATTGCCATTTATATCCGAAATAGAACAAAACCAATATCTCATAAATAACAAGCCTTCTATCCGCGAATATTTCATGGATTTTTCAAAATGGTATGAGACCTATAAAGAACTTGAACGATACTATAACATGACGATAAATGAACGTCTTGAGACTACAGAGCCTACTTTCTCAAAGGGTATACAGGCTTTTATAAAGAGCGGAGCCTGTGAAAGTTATTTTGGGGATAAAAAAAGCACCTACGCATCGTTAGTTCCCTATCAGCAGTTTAAGCTAATGAACAAGCTGTTTAACCACATTAGCGAAGATTTAAAGGATAGCTTTATAAAGAAGCATACCGGAGCGGAAGTTTATAAGGCTTATATAGACAACTTCATCGATGGAAAAGAAAGCTTAAGTGATGAAGACGGAAATGTCATCTGTGGATATATTTACGCTTCCTTTGTTGGATTGAGGAAGAACTTTGCAAATGCTGATGCTGAACCAGAAGCCCTTAATGCCCTAAATACGGAAATAGAGAAGTTTCAGGAACATTCTAAATGGAAAGATGATTTGAAAGCTGATGGGGGAAAACTGTCTGTTCCGAGTACTTATCTAAGAATTGCTCGAACACGAATTCACGAGCGCATTGACTGTATCGAATCAGACAATCCGATTCCTGTTATTGGATTGCTTGTCGAGGCGTATAAAAAAGGAACCCGCAATTATTCCGAAAAATATAATCTTGATCCCTATACAGGTTGGGATAATTAAGGAGGAGATTTTTATGGCTTCAATGAATAAACTTGAAAAGCTCGAAAGGGCATCTTCCATCTCGGTTTCGCTGGCGGTTGCTGTCGCCACGCTCACACTGTCCTCGCTTTATTGGGTGAACGGAACCAAATTGCTCAGCGTCACTATTTTCCCCCAGTTTGCCATATTTGCAATACTAGGATTTTTCCATGCCTACAATATATGGGAACTGGAGAATGTAATAACGAAAAAACAATCCGGCATGCTTCCTCTGGTTGTGTATTTCCTTTTGTATACCGCCTGGTACAATGCCGTGCTTTTACCGGAATCAGGTCTGGGATATATGGAGTGGATTCTTGTGCTCCTTGTGCTTACGTCAAACTTCATGACGGAAATAAGCGGCAAGAAGATAAACAACCCCTTCATGGGACAGAGACCCATGGTGCTTTTGTTCTTTGGTGTCCTGCTCTTTTTTTGCAAGCAGATTATATTCTATCTTTTTGAAGGGAACCTGTACGAGCAGATTGTCGTGGGAAACAGTACGGCGAATCTGTTCGTAGGATTGTTCTCGGTATTTGGCATTTTCCTGCTTCTCAAACAGTTGGGAAAACACGTAAGCAACAGAATTCCTCTGAAAATCTCTGACGGGAAGCTGGAGAGCGTGAAGAAAAGCTTTGTTTCTATGGTAAAATCAGGGGCACAGGCTGTCAGTGCTTTGGCGATGTCGATTTTTACAGGCCCCGCACTTGTCGCTGTTATCATTATAGGGATTATTATCGCAATCCTGTTAGGTGCGTGGGGCGTTGATTTCTTAAAACGTATGCTGTATGACAATATCCTAAAGATTGTGAACCCGCTGTTGGAGCGGCTTGCAACTACAGGTGAAAACAACCAGATTCGCCCTTCCACTCCATACTATGTCGCGCAGCTTCTCTCTCTTGTGACGGTCCTTATCCATACGGTAAGCATAGAGGCCGGCATGAAAAAGAAGATGAAGCTCAGCATTGAGAAAGAAATACGGATGATTACCGATGAGATACAGCCTGCGGAGTTGAGCGAGGAGAAATTCCAGGAGGCCAGACAGATGCTTGTCAACGGCAATTTTGATGAACAGCTCCGTATCAACGGAAACAGGAAGATTGTTGCCGAAATCGTGAACAATCAGTGAATGATACCAAGAGAATCAAGGAGATAGTACTGCCATGGAAGAAGAAACCGCGCTTGTCGTTCAGGATTATAACCAGCTGAAAGAGAATGTCGTCGCAAAGGTCGAGTCATCGATTATGGACGATGTGACCAAAAAACTCACGGGAGACGCAGGATTCCTCAAGGTTATCCGCAACTATTTTACAGAGGAAACCGGACTGCTCACAAAAGAGAAAATCCAGGAAAAGCTGATTGAAGAGGATGCCGTACAGATTTTCAAGGATGCCGCGGAAAAACCAGAGCTGTGCAACCTTGGACTTTTCCGCTTGCAGTCGCTTACTCCCTCAGATATCAAAAAGCTCAGCAAAACGAAGGAGTTCTGGTCTTGGGCAGTTGCGGTCACGGAAAATTTCTCGTACCCTCTCCAGAACGAAAATCTGGATGCCGTGATTATAGAAGGATTGTCAAACGGCCAGAAATTTGTTCTGGACAATTTTTCTAGCATTATAAAGGTTGTGACCGCAAATGCATCCGGCAGTGCCCTTGAGGTTTTTGATAAGCTCGTCATCCTTTTGAAGGAGAGCGACAAAAAACATACGTTTGAGTCAGCTGCCGCATACGAAAGCAGGAAGAAAGATATCTATTCAAAGGTGGATGACGTGTTCAAGTCCATCTTCAAGATTCTTGAGATTCATAAGAAGAACGATTCGTTCAAGTTCTATTTCTCAATGAATCCGATATACATAAAGTCAATATGCAGCGCGACTGCTGACGTGGAAGGAGAGAACACTTTCCGCTGGCTTGAGCCTCTCCTTCAGAACCTACTTGCCTACTATGTGCACTGCGCAAAAACCTATCACCTGAGCATGGACTCTTCAACCTTGTGGGAAAGCAGCAAGCTGAATGAGGTGTTTGAGGCTGTTTTCCAGTATTCTTCAAATCCCAATATAAGAAAGAATATACTGGACAGTTACTCCGCCGACAATGAGTTCCTGCCTTACCTTCCGATAAACCTCATCCGGGGCGTTATGGATTCAGAGGAAGACGCGCAGAAAAGCATGGTAATCGCCTACTTGAAGAACAGCTACGCCATCAACCGGGGAGGCATAAGAAAAGATATCGTTGAGCTTAATGACAGCATTGTCCTGGATCAAAAGCTGAGCCTTGATTCCCGTTGCGCGGCCTTCTCCTGGTATGTGGAGGCTCTTGATTCGTCTGACAAGGATGAAAAGATTCGCTGGCTGACCGATATCTTCAACAAACTTGTTGCTGAGGATTTTGATGAGGCTACTTCCCGCAATCTCCCGTACTTAACGATGTTCCGCACGTGCTTTGATGCCATCGTTGAAGTCAACCCGGATTCCTTCGACCTCATTCCGTTCATCACGAATACGAGAAACCAGACGTTCTCAAAAGAATGCTTCGAAAAACTGTATGCGGTTGAAAAAAGCTCCGCAAAGAAAATCCTTACAAAGTTGCTTGACGAGAACGCAGGTGAGGACAAAGAGAACCTGATGATGCTTTGCATGAAGAAGCTGTTCAATGAAAGTGATTCCAGCCTTGAGCTAGCAGGAATTCAAGAGCGGAGCCTTGAGCGTCTCCTTGAGTTCTATGGCGATGGAAAACTGGATGTTGAGGAGCGGAATTTCTTCTCGGAAGTCATTACGAATACCTCTGTACCAGATAAGATGCGGATAAAAGCCTTTGATATCTTTTTCAGCAGCTGTCCGCAAGACGAGAAAAGAGCGTTTTTTGCGGATACGCTGGAGCAAATTATTTCTAACGATAACTCTGGAAAAGCAATGACGTTCTCGATGATAGAACGCTTTTTTGACACGGAACTGAGCGAAGATGTTCAGGATAAAGCCAAGCATTGCGTTGATTATCTTTGGGATCATAAAGAAAACAATGAGTTTATAAAGAATAAGGAGCGTTTTCTTATTGCTCTGAGCAACTGCTCTGTTCCAGGGTTGATAGAGCATGCTTTGAGAAAAAGCTGGTAACCGTGGAGCTTCCGCTGCCCCCGCTGCAAGGCGGGGGCGGACCCGCTCCCGCCCGCATATTATGACTAAGGATAGCTGCTGAGATTATGAAAGACGCGACCAGAAGCAGGCTCAAGCTTTTACGTGATTACGTGGACGGCGATGCCGACACGGCTTATGAATACATCATGCTGGCGATAATCTTCGTCAACACGGTGAGCATAGGGCTTGAGACATCCGAAAGGATTTTCAGCCGGTACGGGAACATACTGACCTGGATTGGCAGGATCTGCTTCTTCTTTTTCCTGGCGGAACTGATTTTCAAGGCCATCGTATACAACAAAGACTTCTTTGGGGAAGAGCGGAAGGACGAAAAGGGCAGGCCGTTCTATTTTATAAACTGGTGGAACATCTCGGATTTGCTGATAGTGATTGTCTCGGCAATCCCGGAGCTCAGTTTTGGCGGTGTGTTCCGCATGTTCAGGTTTTTCAAGGCGGCCAAGCTGCTTCGGTCGGCAAAATTCCTGAAGGCCGTCCGATCCTTCCGTGTCCTGAGGGTCTTCAAGTTCGTCAATGAGTTCTCAAGCCTCCGCTCCATATTCAGGGGGCTTGTCCGGGCCATCCCGGGCATTTTTGCGACTTTCTGTTTTCTGGCCGTATTCGCGTATGTGTACGGCGTTATCGGGACATGCGTTTTCATCGATGAAAGGTGTTCGGAATACTTCGGCGATTTGGGGAAGTCCGTTTTGACTTTGTGCCAGCTTCTGACGATGGACTCATGGTTCTCGGGAGTTACGCGGGGTATAATGAAAGTCTATTCCTGGGCATGGATTTATTTCGTGTCCTATGTCTTCATCGCCGCGCTGGTGATTATGAATGTCATCGTCGGAATAATCGTGGACTCCATGGCAAAGGAGCGGGATCTTCAGCGGGACGACAAGACGGAGGTGACGCTGGAACGCCTTTCCGAGCAGATTGCGGAACTGAAGAAGACGATAGAACTGCATGAAGAGCGCTATGAAGAATATATCGCCAAAAGCAGCAGCACCGGTTTGCTCGGTCTGGTGAGGAAAGCCCCGGACGGAAAGCCTTCTGCACCGTCATCCTCGATGTGCAGCTGGCGTTCCGCCCCGTAGTGCCATAGGTTTACATCATCTTTTGTTTTTGTGGGAGTCGGATTATGAAGTGCCGTTATTGCGGGGATGTCCTTAAGGTCGTTGGAGAGAAGCTTTTTACCGCCACGGGCGAACGCTGTGCGGGCAATCCTGCGGGCTTCCACGTGGGGGTGACGGACGGTGAGTGCTGCGTCTACTGCGGGAATCCTGCTAGCTGCCAGTCAGGAAAGCTCCGTACCAGATTCGGTGCTGCGTGCAAATATTCCCCAACCGGCATGCACTGCCTGCAGTAGGCCGTTTCCTTACAGGCTTTGCAGCACTTCCTCGTAATGGACGTGCTGCTTTTCCAGAAGCTCCATCACGTGGTCTATCATCTTCTGCTTGGGGTCTGCCTCGTCAGCGGGGAGCGAGTCCATGTAGTCCTTGCGGAAGCTCTTGCACTCTATGACGGGGCTTGCCGCGTAGATCATCTTGGCCGGGGCAATCAGGTCGTTCAGCATGTCCTCGTCCTGCAGCTCCAGCATCAGCCCGTTTATGCTGACGAGAATCACTATGTCGAACAGGCGCAGGTAGCTGTCTATCTCGCGCAGGCCCTTCTTGGTTTCCGGGTGGCCTGGCCGGTAGCGTGTTCCGGCGGGGAATACGAGGATGACCTCGCCCCGCTTCTTGCAGTCGTCCATCGCATGCATCGCGGCGAGGTTTATCTTGCGTGCCCGCTGCTCCTCGGCCTTGGCGGCCTCGTCATCGGCCTGCTTTTCCTTGCTGGTCAGGCTGCGCGTAGGGTATATGACGACGCGGGTGAAGCTTTCCGCGAAGCTGCGGACGACGGGGTCATCCTCGTTTAGCTTCATCCCGGCGATTGCGACTATCCTTTTGGACAGGTCGGCGAGCTTCTCGCTGCCCGAGTGCTCCAGCATATAGCATATAACGGGCAGGTCGGTGTTGGAGTAGTGCTCCATCAGGATGAGGCCCCTCTTGCCCGCGCATACTTGGTCGTAGAAGTCCTCGAAGTTGGCCCTGCCTTCCAGGCGGCTCTCCGGAAGCAGGTTGTCCTGCACCAGGATGTCCATGAATTTCCGTGCGGCCGGGTTGCCCGGCTGGTAGACGTTGGTCCCGTCTATCTTGGCGGCCGCATGGGACACTGACGTCAGCTGCTTGAACATATCGGCGTATCGCACCTTGAGGGGAAGTTTTTCCATAAAAGTGACTCCTACGTAATGCTTATAGGTGCAGGGAACCCCGGAAAAGGTTCCGGGGTAACTCTGAAAATGTGCCTTAAATTATAACACAAAGCGGGAGGGATTTCAATTATAAATGGACAGGTCAAGAAAACGGCTTGATTGGACTTGGGAATGTCAGTGCCTGCGCCCGTTCCGCGGGCTTGCGATAACGCTCATTTATGCCTAAAAAACACGCTTTTTATGGAATTTTAAGCCGTCCTGTGATAAATTTTCCCCGATAACAAAGAAAAGGAGTGTTTTCGGGAGCTAAAATGCGGTTAGGAACAAAGACGGGGATTGTCCTTACTTCCATATTTCTTCTTTCCTGCGGCTCCAGCCTGCTTGCGGCGGAGACACTGACGCTCAGGGATGCCGTTGACCAGGCCATTGACGGGAACCTCAGCATAAAGGAAGGCGCCGTTTCCGTCAAGTCTGCCAAGCGGGCAAGCGATTATTCCTGGAACTCCATAAGCCCCAGCATAAAGGCTTCCGGCAGCCTTTCAAAGCCCCTGCCCGCGGATTCTGGCTCATCTTACGGGAAGGCGTCCGATGCGGCCAGGATATCCCTGGGAGCCAGCATAAACATAGGCTTGTCCCCGTCCATAGCGACCAGCATAAAGGGGGCCAGGCTGAGCTACGAGAAGCAGCTCATAGACTATGACAGCACTGTCAGGACCATAGAGCTGAACGTCCGCAAGGCGTTCTACCAGATTCTCTACGAGCAGGAGTACATAAAGCTTCAGGAAAAGCACGTCGAGTCCGCCAAGAAGCAGTACGACACGAACAAGGCCAAGTATGACCGGGGGGTCCTGCCCCGGCTGGACGTGCTGAATTCCCAGATTTCCTGGCAGAACGCGCAGCTCTCGCTGGACAGCGCGAAGACGACCCTCATGGGCGACATGGCTACGTTCAAGAACCTGCTGGGCCTGCCCCAGAGCAGGAGCATAGAGCTTTCCGGCAGCCTGGACGAGTATGCCGGCCTTTCCGGTGTGTCGGTGGCGGACGCCTCGGCGACGCCGAATTCTATAGCCGCGCTGGAAAAACAGGTGGAGATAGCCAGGAATTCGCTCATGGCGACCAGGCTGGCGGCATGGGCGCCCAGCCTGTCGGCGGGCTATTCATACAACCTGTCCACCACGACGGATTCCTCCTCCGGCTGGAGCAAGAGCGGGACGCTTTCCCTGGGGGTCAACATCCCCATCGACGGGTTCCTGCCCTGGTCTTCCGGGGCGCAGTCAATAGCCAAGCAGAAGGACAACCTGGAGCTGCTGGAGATGCAGCTTGCCGACGCAAGGAACACCCAGCGCATAAACGTGGACAACAACATGAGCCAGGTGCGCAACCTTGTGTCCGCGATAGGGATCCGCAAGCAGAGCCTGGAATATGCGGAGGAGACATACCGGCTCACTTCGGAGGCCTACAATAACGGAACAAAGGACATATTGGCCTTGCAGAACGCCAGGAACGGCCTTCTGGAAGCTGGCGTGAACCTGAAGAGCCAGGCCTACAATCTTGCCGTCGCCATCCTGAACCTGGAGAATTCTTTGGGCGTCCCGTTCGGAAGCCTTTCGGGTATTGACGAGTGAGTATATAATAAAATAATATTAAAAAAGGAGATGCGTGGATGAAGGGTGCCGTCAAGATAGTCATTGCACTTGCAGTTTGTGCTGCCGTGGTGTTTGCGGCATTTACATACATGAAGAAATCCAGCGGTGCCAAGCAGATGGGACCGGGCGGCCCGGGTGGGGCCAGGCCCGCGGCAGGGGCGGCTTCAGGCGGAGGCGGTTCTGCCAAGGGCGGCAATGCCCCCGCTGGCGGCGGTTCGTCGTCAGGGAGCGGCAATGCGGCACCGGCCGGGGCATCCTCCAAAGGCGGCTCTGGGCAGGGGGCCGGCGGCCAGTCAGCCGGCAAAAACGCTTCTTCCGGCGGCGGTTCTGCCAAGGGCGGCGCGGGGCAGGGCGGCGCATGGCCGGGCGGAGGCATGGCGTCCCAGTCCGCCAACCAGATTTCCGTCAGGACGCTGACGGCCGCGCTTACGGGCCTGCAGGACTATGTGAACACGACCGGCGAGATAGAGCCGACCAGCAGCGTGGACGTCTTCCCCGACATAGGGGGCAAAATCCAGTCAGTCAGCGTCAGCCTGGGATCCTATGTGAAGAAGGGGGCCGCCCTGATGAAGGTGAATCCTTCCACTCCGGGCACCCAGTACGCGCTGAACACGGTGTATGCGCCCATCTCCGGGACCGTCACGTCCCTCAAGGTCAAGCAGGGCAACACGGTCACTGCGGGCACGGCGGTCGTAA
>CAMNGY010000009.1 GCA_946538795.1 uncultured Treponema sp. | reverse complement strand
GCCACGATGGCCTCAACGGAACCCGCCAGCGCCTTGGCCTGATTACCGTTTGAAATTCCGAAACCTCCGTAAACCTTGCTTCCGCCCCCGCTTACCTTCTTCAGGAAATCGAGCGTATCGGAACCGATGGCCGTATCCGTACCGGTTATTCCCGTGCGAAGCGCGGCATAAATATAGGGAAAGCCCGCACCGGCAAGCTTCTCCAACCGCTCCCGGCTCATAGACGGTGCCGCAACAGGAATATTCACCATTCCGTATTTTTTACAGGCGCTTGTCAGCCCTTCGTCAAAGTCAAAAGGCAAGTCAGGGATAATCATCCCTTTAACGCCCGCTTCCGCCGCCTTTTTGCAGAAAGCGTCGACACCCGGCGTATAGACAAGGCTTCCGTAGCTCATCAGATAGATTGGAATTTGCTGAAATTCCGAATGAACCTGAGCAATAAAACGCAAGCCGTCCGCGGTCCTGTAGCCCCTCTCCAGAACTTTCGTACACGCAGTCTGTATGGCAGGCCCATCCGCGCTCGGATCGGAAAAAGGAAGCTGGACTTCGAGTATGCCAGCCCCGCCTTTTACCAGTGCGCGGGCAGCAACAAGGGCAAGGGCATCGGTCGGATAGCCGGCGACCAGATGTGACATCAATTTTATCCTGCTCATCTTAATTCTCCTTCGTACAGCCAGTGCCCTTATCTTGACGGGAAGAATCAGCCTCCGCGCCTGCACGCACTGACATTATCTCCGCTTCATGTATATCCTTCTTGCTTTCCAGCCGCCCAATCTCCGCATGGAGGAAATCAAGCCACTCATTTGGCCGGAATACGGGACTGGTTATGAACACATCCTTATCACCCCTTCCGCTCATGTTTATTATGACAGCCTGATCCTTGGGAACCTCACGGGCAATCTTCATTGCCGCCGCACCCGCATGCGCTGACTCCAGCGCAAAAAGGATTCCCTCGTTCCTTGCAAAGAAGCGGACAGCTTCAAGGGCATCCTTGTCCAGGACCGAGGTAAATTCCACCCTTCCGCTCTTTCCGAGCGCAGCAAGCTGGGGACCTATACCGCAGTAATCAAGTCCGGCGCTGATTGAGCGCGTTGGCAAAGCCTGCCCATCCTCATCAAGCAGGAAGCGGCTTTTATATCCTTGCATTATCCCATCGCGGGCGGCACTGCCTGTCATCCTGCTCGCATTCTCACCGACACCTGGCCCTATTCCTCCGGCCTCGGCACCAATAAGGCGAGGCACCTTCTGATTTATGAAAGGCTCAAAAAAACCTATTGAATTCGAGCCTCCGCCAACACAGGCAACCATGGCCCCTATCTTTACCCCACGCTCCTCACACTGCCTCTTCACCTCTCTTCCTATGACGCTTTGGAATTCCCGGACTATATCCGGAAACGGTGCAGGCCCCAGTGCGCTGCCAAGTACATAATGAGTATTGTCAGGATGTGCGGCCCAGTCACGCATCGCCTCGTTCACGGCATCCTTAAGCGTCCGGCTGCCGCTCGTTACGGGCTTTACCTTTGCCCCATACAACTCCATCGCGGCAACATTCGGTTGCTGCCGGCGCACATCTACCTCACCCATATAAACCGTGCAGTCCAGCCCCAGCTTCGCGCATGCGGCCGCAGTCGCCAGACCGTGCTGCCCCGCCCCTGTCTCTGCTATTATCCTCGTCTTACCCATCCGTTTTGCAAGAAGGCACTGACCGATCGCATTGTTAATCTTGTGGGCACCGGTATTCGCAAGACCTTCAAGCTTTATGTAAATCTGCGCACCTCCAAGCAGTTTCGTAGCTGTCGGTGCAAAGTACAAGGGCGTCTCACGGCCAATATAGTCACGACGAATCGTCTCCAGCTCCCTGAGAAATTCTCCGTCGGACATAGCCTCCCTGAACGCAATCTCCAGCTCGTCAAGAGGACGGCGCAAAACTTCCGCCACATATTTTCCGCCATAATTGTCAAAGAAACCATTATCGCTCATGTACAGCTCCTACCTTCATCATCAAACTCCTCATTTTATCCTCGTTCTTTATACCAACGAAGCCCTCGTCCTCAATCCCGCCCGACAAATCAATCAGCTCCGGTGAGAAACGATCCATAATGTATAAAACATTTTCAGGATTTATTCCACCGGCAATCCAACTTAATCCGTAGACCGTGTTTTCCGTAGGTGTGCCGTCAGCATCAGCCGCAAGGCGCTTCGAATCCAAAAGGACCCGCATCTCGCCCTTTGATACAAGCTTCTCATAACCTGCCAAACTGTCAGTCGCAAAATAATGCGGAAGGGTCCGAAGGTCAGCACCGACCTTCTCATAAGGAATCTTGTGGAACTGGAGCAGCGTAAAGACGCCATCCTTCACAAGCTGGACGGCAAGCTTTCCCTCCTCAGAATCCAAATCTGTGACGACTGCCACTTTTTTTACATCAAGGGCTTTCAATCCCGGAATCAAAGCGGAAAGGCGGTTTTCGCGCGTGATGCTCCGCTCAAAAGGCCCCGCAAAGACGAATCCCAGGAAACTTGCCCCCATCTTATGGGCAAGGACAGCATCCTCAATGCGGGTAAGGCCACAAACCTTAACCTTGGGAACAGTTTTCTCATCCTGGCCCAGCAAGGGAAGACTTTCCGCATACGCCTTCCAAAAGGCGGAATTTCTTGTTGGAACTGCGGCCATAAACGAGTCCACCAGGCCTTTCCGAAGGGACGGATTCTTTGCAGCGGCCTCACCCAGCAAGAGCCCGCTGAAGCCCATCGCACCCACTGATGAGGCACACTCATAGCTTGTCACACCGCTCTCAAAAATAATGCGCACGTCATCGCCCATTATCTTTCGAATCCGTCCAGTCATCATGCTTGGCCGTAGCAGATCTATCCTGAAAGTCGCCAAATCCCTGCTGTTCACCCCGCATACGATTTTTCCCGCATCCATCCTGGAAGAAAGGAAGCCAAGCTTTTCCAAATCCTCCTCTGTTCGGACCTCTATCAGCGCCGTCATTCCCAGCCTTGCGACTTCCTGAGCCATCTCCAGAAGCTTTTGCTCAGGAAGAATCCTGGCAATAAGAAGGACCGCATCAGCCCCGGCCCTGTAGGAAACGTCCACCTCCTCCGCGGACAAGAGAAAGTCCTTGCGCAGTACGGCAGGAGCAGTGCCCCCCGTCGCATCAGCAAAGTCGTCGACTGCACGGCACACACAAAGCAAGTCGTCAAGGGATCCCTTGAAATAGTTTTTCTCAGTCAGGCACGAGATTGCCCTGGCGCCGGACTCCGCGTATGAGAGGGCCGTCTTTGCCGGATCCAGGTCAGGGGAAATATCCCCCTTGCTCGGCGAGGCCCTCTTCACTTCCAGAATGACACCCCGGCTTTCCAAAAACGGACGGACCGGCCTGTTGCGCTTCTTAGGAAGAGAAACGGAAAAATCATAGCCCAGACGGGCAATGTCATTCCTTCGTTTTTCTACGATCTGTGAAAGTATATCACGCATTCAGATCCCCGCTGACCTTCTGGACTTCCTTCAGCTTTTCAAGCGCCTTTCCGGACTCTATCGCGGAAACAGCCATAGCATAGCCTTCCTTAAGGGTCCTGACCTTACCGCAAAGGTACAGCACAGCCCCTGCATTCAATCCCACCGCATAACGTATTGTCCGCCGGCCAGCACCGCCCAGGACTTCTAACGCGAGCTTGGCATTGTCGCTCCCGTTTCCTCCGTAAAGCTCCTGCTCATCGGCATCGGAAATTCCGAAATCGGCAGGATTTATTACATACGCATTCTCATGCCCCTTCTCATCCATCTGATAGACGTTAGTAGGCGCGCAGGGAGATATCTCATCATAGCCATCCTCGGAGTTGACGACCATAACGCGCTTTGCCCCCAAGGATTTAGCCGCATGGGCATAATCTTTCAGCAAGTCCTTCGTGTACACGCCCAGAACTTCATATTCCGCACCAGCTGGATTCAGAAGCGGTCCCAGCACGTTGAAAATCGTCTTTATCCCCAGAGCCTTTCTTATGGGTGCGGCAAAGCGCATGGCAGAATGGTATACAGGTGCCATCAGGAACCCGAAGCCCGTCCTCCTCACAAGCTCCGCCGTCTTTTCCGGGCTGGCCATGATATTTATGCCCAGAGCCTCAAAGAAGTCCGCCGCGCCTGACTTAGATGAAACAGCGCGGTTCCCGTGCTTCGCCATCACCTGGCCACAGCTAGCCGCGACCAATGCGGACATGGAGGATATGTTGAAGCTTCCTTTTCCGTCTCCTCCCGTTCCCACAATCTCCGCAAGTCCATGAACATCAAGCGGAAACTTGGTTTTCTTTTTGAGCATGACCTCCGCGGCCCCGGACATCTCTTCGCTGGTAGGAAGCCCCCTGGAGGCCATAGCTGTAAGTACGGAAGAAGCCACCCGCTCATCCATGGTCCCGTCAGTAAGCTCTCCTATGAAACTAGCCGCCTGCTCGCGGGACAGGCTCTTTTTCTTGTCGATCAGCTGGTTCAAGATAAGGACATGAGAGATGTTCTCCCTGCTGTAATTCAGGAATGCCTTAAACAGCATGTCGCCCTTCTCGCTCGCAATGCTTTCCGGGTGAAACTGGACACCTTCCAGCACGTATTTCTTATGCCGGATCCCCATTACGTCGCCGTCCTTCGCACGGGCAGAAACTTCAAAATCCGCCGGCAACGTCGCCTCGTCAACGACAAGCGAATGGTAGCGGGTAAAGCTTCCCTTCATCCCAATGCCCCTGAAAATACCCCGGCCATCCGTCTTTATCTCCTCGACTATCCCGTGCCGGATATATTTCGCCCCGACTATCTTAGCCCCGAACGCCGCCGCAATCGCCTGATGCCCAAGGCAAATTCCAAGCACCGGAACTTTCCCCGCAAAATGCCTTATCGCCTCAACAGAGATCCCGGCCTCGTCAGGCCGTCCTGGTCCCGGCCCGACTATGACATGGCTCGGTCCCGCAGCCTCAATCTCATCTATTGAGGCCTCCTCGGAGCGGAAAACACAGACCCTGTCTCCCGATACCCGCTCCAAGCTCTGCACGATATTAAAAGTAAAGCTGTCCTTATTGTCTATGAATGCAATCATCTCTTTCCTCCTTCAAACACATTCCGCAATGCCCGCAATTTCTCGTTTGTCTCTTCCCATTCGCGGTCGGGATCCGAGTCGTAAACAATGCCGCCGCCTGCCTGCAGCGTCCAGACTTTATCCTGCCGCAGCGCACAGCGAATCGCAATGCAGAAATCCAGATCGCCGTTTGACTGTATATAGCCCACTGCTCCAGCATAAAAACGCCGTCTTGTCTTCTCTATCCTGCTAAGGATTTCAATAGCCTTTATTTTGGGCGCCCCGCTTACCGTCCCTGCAGGGAAAGCGGCCCTCAGGACCTGGATGGGCTTGAATTCCGGCGCGACCTTTCCCTGCACGTCGCTTACTATGTGCATTACGTGGCTGAAAAGCTCCACATCCATAAACCGCGTCACATCCACGCTCCCGTTCCGGCAGACGCGTCCCAGATCATTCCTGGCCAAATCGACGAGCATGAGATGCTCCGCCCTCTCCTTCATGTCCGCCAGCAACTCCTGCCTGAGAACTTCATCCTCCGCAGAATTCGCTCCTCGCCGGCGGGTTCCGGCAATCGGCCGGATAGAGGCGACCCCGTCACGCACGCGGACAAGGCACTCCGGGGAGGCTCCGATAAGCTGCCTCTCACCAAAATCGATGCAGAAAAGATAAGGGCTTGGATTCACGGCCCTGAGCCTCCTGTATATCTCAAGCGCGGAGTTCGCGCACTCAATCTGCAGGCGGCGGCTGGGAACGGCCTGAAGGAGATTCCCGGCGATTATCTCTTTCTTTATAGCCAGCACCCGCTCCTTGTACTCGCGCTCGCTCTGCTCAAGGTCGGTGATGATCTTGACGGGACAGGGTTCCTCCGGAGCAGAAAGATAGGAAAAATCCATGTCCCCCAGCCTTTTCCGCAACGAGTCCACAGCCTTGTCCAAGTCAATCTGGTGCTCGTTGTAATTGAGGGCAAAGACATGGATGGTTTCAGTAAAATGGTCAAAAACCACGTATATGTGCCCGGCTATGAATTCGCTTTCCGGTATGTGAAGCTCGTCAGTCTGAGGAGCAAGCGTTATGGTGTCACAGCGAGCGGAGAACTCATTTCCCAAATACCCCAAGCCGCTGGATGGAACAGGAATGGCGTTCACTTTCTCGCTGCCGTCCTCGCAACGCACCTTGCTCAGATCGTTCTGAGAAGCAACGTACAGGAGCGCATCCAAAATATCCGTCTTGTGCGGAATCCGGCTTCCCGGGGCAATAGTCTCGCCACTAGCCGCATTCTCCTTATAAGGTAAGCGGCGACCATCAATCAGAAAAGCAACACCTTCGTCATCCTGAACTATGCGGAACGCAGGCTCCAGCAAAAGGATTGAGTATCGTTCCCTACCGCGGGCAAAGCTCGCGCTCTCCAAAATCGCTGCCGCTCCTATTTTCCTTGCCAAGGAAAACGGTGTGTAACGGTCACAGGGAAGTGAAAAGTAAATAGAATCTGTACGTGCCATATTTGCCCCTTGTTTCTGTAAACAGAAATAAACTTGAGTAAAATATACACGAGTGTAATGCTCTTGTCAACAGTAACAGAAAAGTTTTTTTTCTTTTTCCTCTCCTAGTAAGGGAAGATGACTGCAATCCACTGGCCTGGATCATCCATTTCGGCGGAAAGCTTTCCCCAAGTAAGACCTTTCGACGTGGTCTCCCCCATCAGGTATTTTTTTCCTTCCGCCGTAAAACTGTGTCCGGGGTGACTGGAGACAAAACCAGCCAAAGCGTGGCTGAACGTTGCGCTCACAAAAATGCAGCTGTCCATATTCATGGCCCTGAGCAGCACGGCCAGCATCATGCTACGTGAATCGCAGTCGCTCCCTCCCCCCATGAGCATCGAAGGAAGAGAGGCGAAGTCGCTGTTGTTTTTTTCCCTCTCGTAGCCAAGCCCCTGTGTCCAGTCCAAAAGCCTCTGGGCCAAGTCTGTCTCGTCGACAGAAACAGGAGCAAGGGCATTATATATGTCAAATGCAGGTCTTCTGAGCCTGCCGCACGAATCCCGGTATATCATCCTGTAATAGCGCTTCCAAGCCTCCTGCCAGGCAGGATTCCCCGCATACAAGGTAAGTATCTCATACTCACGTTCAATCAGATACTCCGAAGCCTCATTGTCATTCCCGGACAAAGCAGTCCGTATCTTCTGCCCTCCTATGTCCAGATTCACTTCCACCTGCCTGTCCGCAGCAGGATATGCGCAACTAGTGACCAAGCCGGGAGAGAAATAGCTGCCATAATCTATGCAAAGGCCGTCTATCGTGCTCAGTATAAGGTTCGCGCTGCCGGCGAATTCCTTCTCACCAGCCCAAGCCAGCAGGACAACCGTGCCGGCATCCTCTGGAAGAACGGCCGAAGCGGCGTATCCTGACATGGAGGCAGCCCCCAACCTGAACGAAATTTCGGCCAAGGCGGCATCCTGGTTCCTCCACCTGAAGGTCTCCAGGTCGCTTTTCGCCTTAAGTCGGGTCAGGTTATCCTCAAGGGCCTCCCTAGCGCCGGCGTACACATCCTTCCCGTAAAGCTTGACTATGAGGCTGACCGGCAGGACGGAGCTCCGGAGCTGATAGGACGACCCGTCCTTGCTGGCGCTCGTCACCGAGTAGCCTTCAGGCAGGTCAAGCGCGAGCAATGGATGGTCCTTGCTTATTGAAACTATGTCCGCGGATGCCATGCCGGACAGTCCGGCAAACAGAGCCACGGAACAAATGAGAGCCTTTGCCTTCATGAATATTGCCATTTTCCGCTCCCTCCACTAGAATGAAATAGGATTATGAAAAGCCTTCCAATAATATTTGAAAACAGCGAAATCCTACTGGTAAACAAAGAAGCGGGCATTTCGGTACAGGGAGGAGCCGGTGTTTCGCATCCCCTTGACGAGGAGCTTTCCAGGCAGGTCGGCCAGAAGGTCCACCTGGTACACCGGCTGGACAAGGACACGGCGGGCCTGCTGATCGTGGCAAAGAATTCCGCCGCCGCCGCCAAATGGATCCGGCTCGTATCCGGCCATGACGTCAGCAAAGAATACACGGCAATCTGCATCGGGATTCCAAACCAGGACGGACGGGAAAGCAAGGAGGGAACGCTTGAAAGCATGGTCGAGGCACACGGCCGCCAGCAGAAAGCCTTGAGCCACTACAGGCTGGAGCAAACGGGTATTGTACCGCCACCCGACGGGACATCGGCGCAGGAAGGGATTCCCCTCAGCCTACTGTCCATACGGATAGAAACCGGACGTATGCACCAGATAAGGATTCAGACCGCGCAGGCAGGCTTCCCGGTAGCCGGGGACGACCAGCACGGAGACTTCAAGAAGAACAAACAGCTCCGCAAGGCCGGAATAAAGAAACTCATGCTCGCCTCCACCAGGCTCACGATCCCGGTGGACGGAGCGATGCGGACTTTCGGGATTCCCCTGCCCCCGCACATGCAGGCCGTTGCGGATAAATTCTTCTAGCCCGAGATCATCCTGCCCCGGAAGGTATTGCCGTTCACGCTGTCCAGGCTCACCATGACGAACTTCCCGATCAAGCCTGGCGGAGCCTCAAAGGCAACCCTCTCGTTCTGGCTGGTCTTGCCCAAAAGCTCGCCCCTGTCGTTCCGGCTGACCGTATCGGCCAGGACCTTGACCTTGCGACCTGTCCTTCCGGCCATAACGGACCTGGTAATCTCCAGCTGCAGGTCTATAACCTGCTGCAGGCGGGCTTTCTTCGTCTCAAGGTCCACCTGGCCTTCCATCGTGGCAGCGGGAGTCCCCTCACGGGGATTAAAATAGTACATGAACGCACTCTCAAAGCGGACCTCCCTCATGAGCGAGATGACCTTGCCGAAGTCCTCGTCCGTTTCTCCCGGGAAGCCCAGCATTATGTCGGTGGAAAGCTCCACATCCGGAACGGAGGCCCTGAGCCGCTCCACGAGCGACAGGTAGCCAGCCCGCGTGTAACGGCGGTTCATCGCCTTCAGGATCCTGTCTGACCCGTGCTGGACCGCAATATGCAGGCCCCGGCACACCCTGTCCTCTGAGGCTATTGCCTCCACAAGCTCATCGGAAAAGTCCTTGGGATTGCTGGACCCGAATCCGACCCACTCTATGCATGAGCCGCTTCGTTCCAGATGGGAGCAGATAGCCCTCAGCAGGGACGGGAAGTCCTTCCAGTCCTCACCGCGGTACGAATTAACGTTCTGGCCCAAAAGGGTTATCTCCTTCACGCCCCGCGCAGACAAAAGATCCAGCTCGTCCCTGATTTCCCCGAACGGGCGGCTCACCTCCCTTCCCCTCACGTACGGGACTATGCAGTAGCTGCAGAAGTTGTTGCAGCCATGCATTATGGGCACGAATGTAGAAAAGGCCCCCTCCTCGTATGAGCTTGGGGCAAAGCTGTATACGGGCTCCTCGTCCGTAGAAACGAAGGTCTTTCCTTGCTCGACCGCCTCCATGATATACGGAAAATTTCCCTTGGCGAACGTACCGACCACGTAGTCTACGGCGGGCCACTCCTTCTTCAGGCCGTCAAGCAGCCTCTGCGCCATACAGCCCATCACTACCAGAGTCAGAGGGACAGGCCCCTTTTCCTCCACGTAGCGGGCCGCCAGCTCCAGGTTCCGGGACTTAGCCCCCGGCTCGCAGGCGCGAAGCTTCTTGAGTCCGGTAAAAAAACCCAGCCGGCCAAAGATCCTCTCCTCTGCGCTGGTCCTGACCGAGCACGTGTTTATGACCACTATGTCGGCCAGCTGAGCATCCTCAGCCTTGCTCCAGCCACGCTTTATGAAAAGCTGCTCCACGGAGGCGGACTCGGCTAAATTCATTTCACAGCCATAAGTCTCAAAAAAGTATGTCACTAACTATCTCCCCATGTTCGCCGCACGCACCTGCTACGGCTCACGGCTGAACTCCGTATAGGCATACGCGTTGTGGTTGTGTATGCTCTCAAAATTCTTGCATTCGACGGAAAACCATGAGAAGCCCCTGTCGCACGGCTTGAAATCCCTCAGGGCAATGTATACCTCGCGCACAACGTCCTCCACGAAACAGGGCTTGTCATACGCGCTCTCAGTGACGAATTTCTCGTCGGGCCTCTTGAGCACGCTGTACAGCCCCGATGACGCCGACTCCTCCACGGCCCGTATTACGTCCTCCATCCAGAAAAGGCTCTTGCTCTCCACCTTGACCGTAACCACGCCACGCTGATTATGCGCACCACGGTCGCTTATCGCCTTGGAGCAGGGGCAGACGGTAGTCACCGGGACAGAAACGGTGACGAAAAAACGGCTGCCCCCCTCAAAGGCCTCACCCTCGTATCCGCACCGGTAGCTCATTATCCCCTTTTCCTTTGAAACAGGTGCCTCCTTCTCCATAAAAAAAGGAAAGCTTATGGCACCGAACGACCGTTCCGCCTGCAAGGAGAAACGTATTTCCTCCAGCATGGAGAGGAACTGCCTCATGCCCAGATTCTCCCGGTGCCGGTGGAAAATCTCAATGAACCGGGACATGTGGGTTCCCTTGAAGTGCTGGGGCAAGTTCACGTACAGGTTTACCAGGGCTGTGGTCATCTGGGTCCCCTTCTCCTTGTCCAGCACCTTCACAGGGTAGCTCAAGTCGCTTACTCCCACCTTCATCAGGGGGATCTCCCTGGTGTCCCTGCTGTTCTGAACGTCTAGCATAAGCCGTTCTGCCTCCTCGCGGCCTCAAGGGTATTGTATATAAGCATCGCTATGGTCATGGGGCCAACCCCTCCCGGAACGGGAGTTATGAAAGAAGCGACCTTTGAGACCCCCTCGTAGTCCACGTCTCCCACCAGACGGAAGCCGGACTTCTTTGAAGCATCGGGAATCCTGTTCACCCCCACATCTATCACCGCGGCACCAGGCTTAACCATATCGGCAGTGACGGTCCCGGCGCGGCCTGCGGCAACCACAAGTATGTCCGCCTGGCGGGTCATCTCAGCCAGGTTCCTTGTGCCCCGGTGGCAGACGGTAACAGTAGAGTTATATTCCTTTCGCAGGAGCAGCAGGGCAAGAGGCTTCCCCACTATGGCGCTCCGGCCCACTATGACGACGTTCGCCCCGTCCGTCCGTATGCCGGCCTCCTTCAGGAGGACGCATATTCCGTGAGGCGTACACGGAAGAAAGCCGTCCGATCCGCTGAAAAGCCGGCCTATATTCGCGGAATGAAATCCGTCCACGTCCTTCTCCGGGGATATGGCCTCGGTGACTTTCAAGGAATCTATATGAGGAGGAAGGGGAAGCTGCACCAATATCCCGTGCACGGACTTGTCCTCGTTCAGCCTTTTTATTACGTCCAGAAGCTCGGCCTCGCCCGTATCGGCAGGAAGGATGACGCTCCGGTCCTCCATGCCGGCAGCGGCAAGGGCCTGCCTTTTGCCCGTTACATAGCTCACGCTGGCAGGATCATCCCCGACCAGGACCACGGCCAGACAGGGGACAATTCCTTTCTCCTTGAG
>CAMNGY010000008.1 GCA_946538795.1 uncultured Treponema sp. | reverse complement strand
GTCCCGGGGCGCACTGGCCCGAGGGCAGTCCGCACGGGGCGGGAATCACCTCCTTCTTGCCACAGTTCTCCTGTGGCCGGTGGGCACTCGCACGGGATGCCTGGGGCGGGGGCGGGATTGCCCGGACCACACAAAAGGGGATGTCAGCGGGCACGGGCCAGCCAGCGGCTGTAGTTGCGCTGGCGGTCCCGAGGTAACTCTGTAAATGCCGGTTTCAGCCCCGGCCGGAGGATTCTGTTGAACTATGCAATCATACTGGCAGCAGGCGTCGGACAGCGGATGCGCAACGGGGGCCTGCCCAAGCAGTTCCTGAAGCTGCTGGGAAAGCCCATCATCATCTATACGCTGGAAAAGTTCCAGCAGCATGCGGAAATAGACAAAATAATCGTCGTATGCCACGGAAGCTACATCGATTACATGAACCGGCTGATTGACCTGTACAGGATAAGCAAGGTCCTGCAGGTCGTGGTCGGCGGCAGCGACCGGCAGAGCAGCCTGGAGCGCGGAATCTCCTGCATAAAGGAAAGCGGGGGTACCGACGGGGACATCGTGCTCATACACGACGGAGTCAGGCCCCTCGTGAGCGATGTGACCATACATGAAAACATACGGGTCGCAAAGGAACACGGCTGCGCAATGACCGTACATCCGGTAACGGAGTCCGTCGTCATAACGGATACGGATGAAGCAGGAATAGATGATTTCCAGAAACGGGCCGACACCTATTCCCTGACTGCCCCGCAGACCTTCCTGCTCGGTGCCCTGGCAGATGCCTACGGGAAGGTCGGCCGCAACGCTGCGAAAGGAAACATGCCCCTGCTGGATGCCGCGATGGTATTCGCCGGAACCGGCAGGGAAGTCCACCTCGTCAAGGAGCTGGGGACGAACATAAAGGTGACGACCCCCGACGACTATTATTTCCTGAAGACCATTCTGGAACTGGAAGAGACAAAATACATATTCGGACTGTAGACATGGTAGAACAGAGGGATATACAGATCATATTCAACAACCCCATAGACTGGGAGCGCTTCAGGAACAAGACCGTCCTCGTGACGGGAGCAACGGGGCGGCTGGGGATGTATTTTGTCGAGGCCCTGAACAAGGCTGACATAGACTGGAACCTCAACCTGCGGATAATTGCAGTGGCACGAAGCAGGGAGAAACTGGAGCAGGTATTCGGCGAGGCCCTGAAACTGCCGAACATCTGCCCCGTCATACAGGACATCACGCAGCCGCTCAGCCGGGATGGGAACGTCGATTTCATAATCCATACCGCAGGTGCCGCCAGCCCCAGGGACTTTACGGAATCGCCTGCCGATACCCTATGGGGACATGTAAGCGGGACGCGGAACGTCCTTGAGCTTGCGAGGCAGAAGAAAACGGAAAAGGTACTGTATGTCTCCACCGTGGAAATTTACGGCGACTGGAAATCGGAGGAGCACATATCGGAAAACGACATGGGACCGATGCGCTGCGACGACGCGCGCAAGTGCTACCCGGAGGCAAAGCGCCTGTGCGAGACCATGCTGGCAAGCTATGAGGCGCAGTACGGCGTGCCGTATGTCGGCGCACGCCTGTGCCATACGTTCGGGCCGGGAATCTCCCTCGACGACGGGAGGTCCTTCGCTGAATTCATGCGGAACGTCATTAACGGAGAGGACATCGTCCTGCAGACCGACGGGGGCGCAATGAGGACCTACACCTATGTGGCGGATGCCGTCGGCGCGATGCTCCTTGCCCTTACGAAAGGAACGGAACATTATTATAACGTTGCCAACCTCGGAAACCTGGCCAGCACGAGGGAGGTCGCGGAACTTATAGCGGGAATGGATCCGAAACGAAAGGTCAAGGTGTGCTTTGCAGGACAGGGCGAACAGAAGCTGAAATTCCTGAACTACAAGCTCGGAATCATGAACACCGACAGAATCATGGCGCTCGGATGGAGGCCGCAGGTTGGCTTGTCCGATGCGTTCCGGTGGACGCTGAATTCATTCTTGCAGGAAAACTGATGTCGGGCAGTACGAGCGAGGAAGGCTACATCAGGAAAAGGCTGCTGACTGCCCGCCTTCAGAGCATCCCCTTCTATTTATTCAGGCTCTTCCCGATAACAAAACGGAAGGTCGTGTTCACGACAATAGAGGGGACGACCGGCTTTACGTGCAATCCCAAGTACATCGCCCTCGAGCTGATGCGCAGGAACGAAGGGCTGCCGCCCCGGTCACGCTGGGAACTCGTATGGCTGGTGAACGATGCCGGCAAAGTATTTCCTTACGGAATCCGCAAGGTCAGGAACACGCTCCTGAACAGGGCCTTTCACCTTGCGACTGCCCGCTTCTGGGTGGACAACAGCAGGAAGCAGCTGGAGTGCCGCAAGCGGCGCGGCCAGACATATATCCAGACATGGCATGCGAAGCTCGGATTCAAGCCGACCTGCCTGGACCGCGGAGCCTCATTTTCAAAGATAGCGTACCTGGTCAGCAAGCATGACTCGGACATGGTGGACTGGTGGTTGTCCAATTCCGACTGGTATGACCGGACGCTGAAGACCGGCTCGCTGTATGAGGGAAAGACACTCAGGACCGGTTCCCCCCGCTGCGACGGCCTTGTGAAGGTCCGCGGCGACGCTGCCTCAAAGGATGAGGCACGGCGGCACATCCGCGACCTTTACGGCACAAGCGACCTTTACGGCACAAGCGACCTTTACGGCATAAGCGACCTTTGCGGCACAAGCGGCGGCACGGCGGACGTACGCTTCCTGATGTATGCACCGACCTACCGGGAGGGGAACTCCGAGGTAACGAGGACCCTCAGCACCGGAGGCCAGTTCCCGGATCTGCTGCGGTTGCGGAAGAACATGGAGAAACGTTTCGGCGGAAGCTGGTACATACTGCTCCGCCTGCATCCGCAGCTGGTCGCTCGCCGCATTAGGGCAGCGGGAATTGCCGGGAATGCGGCGGGTGACGACTTCCCGGAGGGGGTAATCGATGCCAGCGGTTTTGACGACATGTATGAGCTGCTGGCCGGCTGCGACGCGTTCCTGACAGACTATTCGAGCGCTGCGTTCGACGCCGCCGTGGCGGGCATGCCCGTGTTCCTGTACTGCGACGACTATAAGAAGTACGAAGGCGAGCGGGGAAAGCTGCTCTGGGACCTTAGGAAACTCCCCTTCCCGCTGGCTGAGAACGACGGGGAGCTGGAAAAGAACATCGAGCAATTCGACAGGGACGAATACGGTAAAAGGCTGGAAGCGCTGTTCAACGAGACGGGCATGACCGAGGACGGAACCGGCGCCGCCACTGTCGCCGATTTCATGGAAAGGCTGGCAGGCGCTCGTTCTGGGACATGCGTATTATAACCGTTTTGAGGAAACCATATGGCAATTATGGACATCAGGACAATACAGGCCGCCTCAGCCTTGTTCACTGACGAAATATCCCGGCGCATCTTCGCCGACAGGACCCTTTACGGCATAACGGGCGAGGACAGGTACATACGCTCGGTCATAGCGACGACGGAAGAGGGAATGGCCCTGGAGAAAACATTCCGTGAGCGGACCGGGCAGAAAAAACTGATTTTCGGAGCAGGCGATTACGGGAAATGGCTGGCCACATATTACCAGGACGAGCGCTTTGCGGCATTCGTGGACAATAATGAAAAAAATGCCGGCAAAACCGTCTGCGGCATTCCGGTAATCACGGCAGAAGAAATGACCCGGGACTTTCGCGGCAGCTGCGTATTCGTGACGCCAAGATATAAGTACAAGGAAATCCGCAGCCAGCTTCTGGACATGGGATGGCCCGGTGTCGATATCGTACTGGTCGGGGAGCTGGCCGATTCCATAGCCAGAAAGATATATTTTGACCAACCGTCGCTCCCCCGCCGGGACGATGAAGTTTTCGTAGACGCAGGAGCTTTCAGGGGAGAGACATCAAGGGCGTTTTTCGAGTGGTGCGGAGGCAGTTACAGAAGTATCTGGTGCTTCGAGCCTTCCCCGTCAACCGCATCACAATGCGAGAAGAACCTGTCAGGGATGCCGGGAGTATCGGTATTTCCTGCAGGATTGTACTCAGAGAAGGCCACCCTTGGATTCATTGAGGACAAGACCGAATCCCGCATTGTGCAGGATGAGACATATTCCACACAGAAAATATCCGTGACTGACTTGGACAGCATAACAGACGTTAGGGGGGGAGTAACATTCATCAAGATGGACATCGAGGGAGCCGAGCTGGAGGCCCTGAAAGGCGCGGAACGGACGATACGGAAGTTTAAGCCGAGCCTTGCGATATCGGTCTATCACAAGCCCGGCGACATCGCTGACATCCCGGCGCTGCTGCACGGGTTCAACCCGGACTACCGCTTCATGCTGAGGCACTACTCCCTGTCATGGTTCGATACCGTGCTGTACGCGGTGGATATGAGATGATAAAAGAGAAGCCGCATAACTAAAAATGCAATCATATCGGATTGCGGAGCTTTCCGGCGGATGCAGGGGTAGTGCAAGCCACAGGAGAGCATTTTTATGCAATTTGTGTATGTGACTATACAAATTACATAAAAAATGATAGCATTGCCCCATGATAATCGAGCGTTCGATAAGCGGCAAACTGAAGGAGCTTCTGAAGGCGTTCCCCGTCGTCACGGTCACCGGCTGCAGGCAGTGCGGGAAATCGACCCTCCTGAAGCACCTCCTCCCGGATTATGCGTACGTGTCCCTGGAGGACATCGACATAAGGCAGATGGCCCAGGATGACCCGCGGCACTTCCTTTCGGTCTACGGCAGGAGGGTGGTCATAGACGAAATCCAGCGCGTCCCCGCGCTGCTGTCCTACATACAGACTTATGTCGATTCCGTCGATGAGTGCGGCGTGTTCGTCCTCACGGGAAGCCACAACTTTCTGCTGATGCAGTCCGTGACGCAGAGCCTGGCGGGGCGGACCGCGCTCCTGACGCTCGCCCCCTTTTCCGTCGGGGAGCTGAGGTCCGCGGACGCCCTGCCGGGCACGGTGAACGAGATTCTTTTCAGGGGGATGTATCCCCGCATCTATGACAGGAACATAAGCCCGGGCGATTACTATCCGTCGTACATAAAGACATACATAGAGCGCGATGTCCGCCTCCTGCAGAACATCACTGATTTGTCCGCGTTCACAAGGTTCCTCAAGATATGCGCGGGAAGGTGCTCCCAGATACTGAACGTGACCTCGCTCGCGGACGACACCGGCATCACCAGAAAAACGGCGGAGTCATGGCTCTCCGTCCTGGAAACGAGCTACATAATCTTTTTCCTGAGGCCCTACCATAAAAATTTCGGCAAGCGGGTTATAAAAACCCCAAGCTGTACTTCTATGATACGGGGCTCGTGGCTTCCCTCCTGTCCTTGTCCGACAGCGGCCAGATGGAAAGCTTCTATATGAGGGGGGCCTTATTCGAGAATTTCGTGGTCTCCGAGCTGCTGAAAAAGCGGATTTTCTCCGGCAGGAACGAGGACCTGTATTTCTGGCGGGACAGCAACGGGATAGAGATCGACGTCCTCGAGGAGGACGGAGTGAATCTCCGCGCGTATGAGATAAAGGCATCGGAAACGATGAACGGCGCCTTCTTCTCGAACATAAAGAAAATGAAGGACGCGGCGGGAATAAAATTCGAGGATTCTGCCGTGATTTACGGCGGTGACAGGGACCTGCCGCCATCGGAATTCTCTGGTGCCTACATCTCGTGGAGGAGCATATAGACGGAGGGGCATGAATTCCCTGTTGCATGACTTTAAGGAAGGGGGCTCGGAGACTGCACGGATTCAACCCCGACTACCGCTTCATGCTGAGGCGTTACCCACTGTCATGGTTCGATACCGTGCTGTACGCGGTGCAACGATAAGAACACAAACATGAAAGAATTGATTGTAAAAGACAGCTTCTGTTTGTAATGGTTTGAAGTTGCCAAGTCTGTTTATGACCGTCTGGCAGATGATGAGTCGAGGTATATTTTCAAGGAACGGCTTCTTTGGTCGGCAACAAAGGATCCTCAGCATATCCATAATGTCATAAAGGCGTCTGACGACGCTGTACTTAAGGCACTATACGCTTGTACAGTGGGACACTGTGCTGTATGCAGTTCCATAAGTGAAATATTTTTTGAAGAATATGGCTTCAAACGGAAGATATAAAAGCGAAATAGAGCAGTTTGAGCGTGCATTCTCAAAGTTCAAGTCAAAGCGAATTGTGCTGTACGGTATCGGCAGGCTTACCGCAACAATACTTGAATCATGCACGGACTTCCGCTTTGTAGGCCTTATGGACAGGCTTCAGGAGAATGTCGGTAAGCACTTCTTTGATTTGCCGGTGCTGTCAAAATCTGATGCAGAAAAAAATGCTGATCTTATAATCATCAACACGATGGAAACATACTGGGGTATAATCTACCAGCGTATAAAAGATGTGAATATACCAGTTTATTTCCGTAACGGCGAAATTGCAGAAGAAAAGGAGAAAAAAAGTTCTGAAAACCCCTATGCATCTATTTCCATGGAAGATTTGGTTGGAAATCTAACTGGAGCAGATGTTGTCTCATTTGATTTCTTTGACACCCTCTTCATGAGGCGGGTATGCAGTCCCCGGGATGTATTCGGCATAGTGGAATCACGGATTGCCGCAAAATGCAGATGGAAAAGTACCTGTCGTTTCACAGAAGCACGTGCCATTGCCGTATCAAGGCTTGAGGGTGAATACACATTCGATGAGCTGTATGAGGAAGTTGGTAAAATAACGGGGCTTGATAAACACGAGATTGATACAATAAAAGAACTG
This sequence comes from uncultured Treponema sp., assembly GCA_946538795.1. Classification (GTDB taxonomy): domain Bacteria; phylum Spirochaetota; class Spirochaetia; order Treponematales; family Treponemataceae; genus Treponema_D. Next base: position 5,105 of record CAMNGY010000008.1, on the reverse strand, counting down.
GAACTGGAGGTTGAAAGCTCTCTTCTTGTCCCAAGGAAAGACTTGCTTGACATATTTATACAAGCAGTCGGCAAGGGATACGACACTTACATCGTCTCCGATATGTACTTTCCAATAAGCTTCTATACTGATACCCTGCGAAAAAACGGCATTGAATATCCGGAAGAAAGGATTCTTGTATCCGGAAGCCTAAAAAAAAGCAAGCATAACGGCAGCCTTTGGGATTATTATTCGAAAAAAATTACAAAAGAAAGAAAAACCGTTCACATTGGAGATGACAGAAATTCTGACTCAGAACAGCCTGGGAAGTTTGGCATAATCCCATATCTCATTCCGTCCGCATGGAACCTGCTGGAAGTTTCCTCTCTGGGAAGCATACGGGATATGGCTTCTGGACGGTATGAGGAAATGCTGTTGGGACTTGTTATATCAAGATTGTTCAACAGCCCCTTCTCTTTACCTGATAAGGGAGGAAAAGTCCTTGTAACAAGCAGAAAGGATATGGGCTATGTGCTGTTCGGACCTGTACTTCTGTGCTTCTTGCAATGGCTGACAGAAGAAACCGGAAAAGATGGAATCCGCAGAATCATTTTTCTGTCCAGGGATGGTTTTTTCCTTAACCGTGCATTCAAAGAATACTGTTGTCTAACAGGACTGGACAGGGATTGCTCATATTTATATACATCCAGACAGCTGGCAATGGCAGCCTCGGTAGAAAATGACAGTGACCTTATGGAATACCTTGAAATGCCTTATACAGGCACTGTTGAAGAGTTGTTCCAGGACAGACTTGGCATTTCAGACCTTTCAACCGGAGAGAATACCATAGAGCGAGCCGTATCTGGGCACAGGAAGGAAATTTACAGCATCCTGAGCAGGCTGAGAGACAACTATATGCAGTACCTGAAAAAGCAGCGTTTGGACTGTAGTTGCGGAATCGTAGACCTTTGGTTCTACGGAAACAGCCAAAAATATCTGCGCAAGATGACCGGCATACCGTTCAACGGGTATTATTTCAATGCCGACCTTTCTTCGGGAAATCCCAATGCACAGACCCAGATGATGAAAGCGTGCTTCCAGAAATCTGATGATTTAAAAGCAGAGCGAAGCGGAATATTGCGCTACAGCGTATGCATTGAGAGCCTTCTGACCGCTCCGTACGGTATGATCAAAGGTGTGGATGCGGAGGGGGCCATAGCATGTGCCAAGGGTGGTATGAACCAAGAGTTGTTTCAGGACAAGGAAGAGATTTTTTCAGGTGCATCGGATTTCATGAAGGACTTTGTCATGAGTTTTGGACAGGCCGGGTTAAAGCCAGATCCTTTGTTTGTGGACTCCTACTTCGGCGCCTGCATGGATGGCGGCATTCACTTTGAGACTGACGTTACCCGCAGCTTTTACAACGACAATGCAATGATGAACAGGCTTGAGTCCCCGCTGTTCGCATAGCCACAAGGATGAGCAGATGAACAAGTTGTCGGATGACTGGAAGGATCTTTCCGATGTTGTGCTGTACGGATATGGCACCGTAGGAAAAAGCTGTCTTGGAAAGATTAAGAATGATTTCAATGTCAGTTTTATAATAGACCGCAACGCAGATGCCCTGACGAATCTCACCGATGGCATACCTGTATACAAGCCGGAGGATGGACTTCATCGTACGAAAGGGCATAAGATAGTTGTGATGGCCGGGGGGCGTGCCTACCTTGAGATCGCGGACTTCCTAAAAAGCACGGGATTGGTAGAGTTCAAGGATTTTTGTGGCATAGAGTACCTCATCACATGGTGGTACTGGGATGTAAAGGGCATGAACTGTGTTATGGAACTTCACAGCGCGCTCACAATGGACTGTACACTCAAGTGCAAAAACTGCAATATGTTCGTCCCTTTCTACAAAGAAAATATCGTCTATGAGATAGGACAGGTAAAGGAAGAGATAGACAGGCTTTTCAAGTATGTTGATTATGTGTTCTGCTATACCTTTCTTGGAGGCGAGCCATTTCTGCATAATGGCATCGGCGAAATTATAAGCTACATCGGGGCATCTTACGGAGATAAGATTGGAAAAATAAAAGTAATAACAAACGGAACCATTTTGCCAAAAAAGGAGACTATGGACATCCTCCGCAAGTACGATGTATGGGTTAGCATAAGCGACTATACGGCCTGCGTTCCGTACAAGAAAAAGCTGGACGAACTTTGCAGTTTCTTTGCCGAGAACGGTGTTAACTATTCTGTTGCAAAACAGGAAAAATGGCTTTCCTTCGGTTTTCCGAGAGTTCCTTTCAACATCAGCCCAAAAAAATGCGCTGCACACATGAGGGAATGTTCCCCCATATTCCATGGTCACAACGATGGGAAGGTATTCTACTGCCATGTGTCATGGAGTGCGGAAAAGATTGGCAGGTATACCCTGCAGGAAAAGGATTTCGTTGACTTGGCACGACTTCCTTTAGCAGACCGCCATGTCATAGCGGAACACTGCCTAGGTGAGATAGAAGATGGCTATGTCAGCTTCTGCCGCCTTTGCGGAGGATGCGGCAGGGACAACAGGAATGAGATTGTCCCCGGAGAGCAGCTGGAGAAAGGTAAAATTTGAAGACAACTTCTTAAAAGAAGAGGACGAGCATATGAAATTGAAAGAAATCTATTTCGGAAGTATAGATGCTAAAGAAGAATTTTCTAATAACTCCAAGAAATCAAGTTTCGAAAAATCATTTTTAGTACCGGACAATGTCAACCTTAAAGATTTTGAGTCTCGTGAAAAATATTTTCTATATGGAATGAAGGGAACTGGGAAAACTGCCCTGTTAAGATATATGAGCCTTCAATTTTCTCGAAATCCATATGTAAAAACATCGTTTGTTTTATTCAAATCGAATTTTACTGAAGATGACAGAAAGTTGTTTAACAGTGAAGCAGTAAACATTATTAATCGCGATGAATTTAACAAGAATAGTGAATCAGATGACTTTGAAAATATTTGGATATGGTTCTTTTTGAAATATATAGTTGACTACTGTGAAAAGAACTCTTTTTCACTTTTCACAAAGGATGACAACTGGAAAAAACTTGTAAGCTGTGTCAGTTGTATTGGAGTCAATGCAACTAAACGAATTTCTGATTTTTTACCTCGAATCGAAAACGGAGAAGTTTCTATTGATGCTAAAATTGCAAAGATTTCATTTGGTTTTGAACCTGCCAATCAGAAAATGCGTTTTTTAGATATCATTCGTAAAGCTGAGGAATTGCTTGAGGCATTGAAACCTGACACAACACAGAAACTATATCTGTTTATTGACGAGCTGGAATTGGAATATTCCAATCAGAAAAACTATTCCAGAGATGCTAAAATAATCAGGGATTTAATTGTCGTAACAAAAAAACTAAATTCTCGGTTTAGTGAACTTGGTATCCCCATCTATTGCATCACTTCTGTTCGCTCTGAAGTTTTGACTGCTGTTGAATCAGTCGGTAAAGAGATAAACAAATGTATCGAGGATTATGGCACTATGATTTCGTGGCATCAGTTTTCTGGAAATTTGAAAGAACATCCACTGATACAAATAATCATAAAACGTCTGCTTGCAGCAGAAAACCTTCCAGAGAACGATAAAACTACGTCAGAAATTTTCAATCGGTACTTTCCAGATGCGAAGATTATGAATGGTACCCCTGTTGAAAAATATATATTGCATAATACATGGTATAGACCTCGGGATATTGTTCGTTTTTTGAATTTAGCAAAGGACGCTTATCCTTGCGAAACGTGTTTTTCACAAAAAGTATTTGAGTCAATTCGAAAAAAATATTCAACATCATCATGGACTGACTGTATGGAAGAAATGAAAGCCCATTATGATTCGGAATCGCTGAAAGCTATTGTATCGATATTTTCAGGCTGGCGAAGTTCCTTTTCAAAAGCAGATTTTGATGTTCGATTAAATGATTTATCACAGAGTGATAGACGACTTTCTGATATAATTGACAAGAAACAAGCTCCACTTTTATTGGAGCGATTGTATCATGTGGGAGTAATTGGAAATAAATACTATGAACGAAAGTGGGATGGGCGTTCTGTAACTCGGATACGTTATGTATTTCGAGGGGACGAAAACATTCTTCTAAACCAAGATATAATCCTGCATAAAGCATTAATTCCTTATTTTTCTGCGTCTAGTAATGTGGCAGAAAACGAACAGTTCAAAAAAAGAAATAACCATACTACATATTATTATACGCTAGGTTAATTCAAAATATCATTTTGTAAAATCGAAAATAATAATAAACAGATAAGATGAAAAAGGAGAGATAACCACCTATGGACAAATTCATGAACGAGACGGACAGAACGGCTCTCCTCCGAGACGTCTACGGGCACCTGCAGGATGACGAGTCCAGAAGGATATACGCGGCGCGTTCCCTGTACAGCCTGAGCGACGACAAGTCTTTCATGGACGGCATGGTGGCGGATATGTCCATATCAAAAGAGCTCCGCAGGTGGGTGCAGGGAAAGAGCAATCTGGTCCTGTTCGGTGCAGGGACCTGGGGAAATGCAATCACCTATTATTTCAGGGATATCCGCTGGGATTACGTCGCCGACAACAACAGGGCAGGACAGGAACTGAACGGATACCGGGTAAGCAAGGTCTCCGGCATTTCTGACATACGGGAGTGCCATATAGTTCTCGCAGTTTTGTTCAAATATAAAGAGATTGAGGCCCAGTTGATTGGGCTTGGGATTCCGCGTGAAAAGATTCTTGTCCTGGGGCGGATGGTTGAGGAACGCCAGTATTTCGACCTGCCCGAGCTGACGCTTGCCGATGACGAGGTTTTCGTTGACTGCGGGGGATTCAACGGTGATACGTCCCTGCAGTTTTATAAATTAGCAAAAGGTACGGGGGGGGCAACCTTCTCTTTATGTGTTCGAGCCGAATGCAGCGCTTGCCGAGGAATGCCGGCAAACGCTCTGCGGCATACCAAGCTGCACCGTAATACAGAAAGGAACATGGGATTGCAGCACTACGCTGAAATTTGCTGAGGCTGGCGAAGGCTCCCATATCGATAACGGGTCGGACGGCTCGGGTACGGAAATTCAGACAGCT
>CAMNGY010000007.1 GCA_946538795.1 uncultured Treponema sp. | reverse complement strand
CACGACCAATACAACCGGACCAAAGAGCGGGCGGAAAAATCTTTTCTGGCCATGTCCGAAAGCTTCAGCATCTTCGCGAGCGGTGACATAGCCTACCAGCAGGACGCCGTGTCGCATTGGGCCGGCTTCATCGAAAATGACAATATGACGCTGGACGAGGCCCTGACCTACCTGTCCAACGTTTCCGCCTCGTCCGACATACATCTGCACCTTGTGGAGGCCGATAGCCTGCGCGGATGGTGCGTCAACGAACGCCGGCAGGCACGGGAAGAGCAGGCTTCCGTGTCCGGAAACCATCCTGTGCCGCTGGGCCGCCCGGTCTACAGGGACGTGGACTACCAGCGCGTCGCCGAATCCTTTGCCAGCATCCTGCCTTCCTTGATGGCGGATTCCCCCGGAAGCGGGGAGGTTTACCTTACGGCTCCTTTCATGAGCGAGGATACGGGCACCGAAAGCATGGGCTTCTGTTCCCCTGCGACTATACGGGACGGAGAGGACGGAATCCGCTATATAGTCATAAAGGTGATAAACAAGGATGACCTGGGTGTGACCTGGAAGGTTGCGGACTCCTACAGGCAGGCCGGAGTTGCTTTGCTGGACAGGTACGGCAACTACATACTGCGGGGAAGCGAGTTTTCCGGCAAGAACTTCTGGGATTTCATAAGGGCAAGCTCGGGGATAAGTTACTTTGACATAGGGCGTATGCAGGGGATGTTCGGCAAGGCTGGAAGCAACCTGATGGAGCTGAAGGGATCTGACGGCAAAATCCGTTATTACGCGGGCTGCCCTACGGGAAAGAACGGCAACCAGACCTTTGTCGTGGGCATACGGCAGGAGGATGTGCTCAAAGGCTCGGTGAACTACAACCTTGCCATAATCGTCCTGGGGGGAATGCTGTGCATCTTCCTGCTGGACGGCTATTATCTCCTTTCTATGAACGGGCAGCTCAAGGAAAGTGTGCTGCGGGCGGAGCGGGAGAGCCAGTTCAAGACGGAATTCCTGTCCTCCATGAGCCACGACATACGCACTCCCATGAACGCTATAATGGGGCTGACCAAGATAATGCGCCAGAGCGACGGGAACCCCCTCAAGCGGAGGGAATGCCTGGACAAAATAGAGATTTCGGGCCGTCACCTGCTCATGCTCATCAACGACGTGCTGGACATCTCAAAGATAGAGTCGGACGGTGTCCGCCTGTCTCCGGCTCCGTTCAGCCTGCCTTCCATAGCGAAGGAGCTGCGCACGCTGACCGAAACGCAGAGCCATGAGAAGAACATAAAAGTCATGTTCAGGCTGACGGACATAAAGTACGAGGTTCTCATAGCGGACGAGCTGCGCCTGAAGCAGGTGTTCATGAACCTGCTTTCCAACGCCATAAAGTATACGCCTGAGGGCGGCCGCGTCAGCGTGGAGATTTCCGAGTCCGTCCCGGAGTCCAAAGAGCCAGAGCAGGGCAGGAGGCAGGAACGCTGCCTGCTCCGCTATGTCGTGCGCGATACCGGTATGGGGATGACCCCGGAATTCATGAAAACCATGTACCAGGCCTTCACAAGGGAGGTGGACACCAGGGTGAACAAGATTCCCGGGACGGGGCTGGGGCTTGCGATAGTCAAGCAGCTGGTGGACCTGATGGGGGGCCGCATAGACTGCCAGAGCGAGGTTGACAAGGGAACGACCTTCATCGTTGAGCTGGAGCTGCCGGTTTCCAGCAGCAAGGGCCAGGAGGATAACGGACCGGAGGACATTCAGGAGGGCTTCCTGCGAGGTTCAACCATATTGGTTGCGGAGGACAACGACATTAACTGGGAGATAGAGAGCGAGCTGCTCTCATATCAGGGCATACGGAGCGAGAGGGCGGAAAACGGCCGCATTTGCGTGGAAAAGCTTTCTTCCGCACCGGACGGAACGTATGCCGCAATCCTGATGGACATGCAGATGCCCGTGATGGACGGAATAGCGGCGGCCAAGGCCATACGGTCTCTTTCTTCGACCGTAAAGCGCAGGATTCCCATCGTGGCCGTGACTGCGAACGCTTTCGTGGACGATGTGCGCACCTGCCTGGATGCGGGAATGGACGCTCACGTTTGCAAGCCGGTCAACATGGAAAGCGTCATAAAGTCGCTGTATGCCGCCATCCGCTCCAGGTCGCATCCTTCCTAAGAACAGCCTTCCTAAAAGCGGATTCCCAGTCCCAGCGACATGACCAGCCCCAAGTCCTTTCCCAGCTTGATGGGGCGTATGGTGACCCGGTGGGACTCAAAGGCGGCCTCGTTGAAGTCGTTTATAGCCAGGCTTCCCATGACCGAGGCGAAGACCTGGGCCTTGCGCAGGGGCTGCCAGGCAAGCGAAATGCGGGCGGCCGGGACAAGGGAGAAGATGCCGTTCCGCCCTGTTTCCTCCTCGGACTCATCCCTGAGGTCGCTGTCGGGGACGAATACCCCCCGGAACAAGATTTCGCCGTTCAGGTACACGGAATTCCACAGCTTCTCCTTGTGGCCCAGTCCCCCCGCGATTTCCCAGGTGCCGAATATCTCCTTTTGCAGCGGCAGGCGGTACAGGCCCAGCCCGTACAGGATCTGGGTTCCGAACGAAAGGCCCAGGCCCAGGTTCAGGTCGCTGTCCAGGTCAGCCTCAAAGGAGAGCCTCTTCTTCAGTCCCTTCCAGCTTCCCGTCTTCTTCATGGCATCCTTGCGTTCGGCGCCCTTGATTTCCTGCGCGTCCAGCCCCCACGGGGACAGGAGAATCTTTCCTGCCCGTATTCGGTATACCCCCGACCGGCAGGCGTAGATTTGCTCCTCCTCCTTGCTTATCATGACCCCGTCCGCGCTGTAGCGTTCGGAGGTGATGGTCACGGGGCTGGGGAATATGGCCGTGTCCGACAGGATGACGTCGAAGTCCTCGTCCGTGGGGAAACCCAGGGCCAGGATGTTCATTCCCAGGCGGCAGGCTGACATGGAGTCGTGAAGCTCCAGCAGGTTTGTCTGTCCTTCCTTTATGCGTGTCAGCTCGTTCCCCCGGGAATCCAGCACGGCGGCTTCCGGCAGTCCCCGTATGACCAGCTGCACGGACGGGGAGCTGTTGAAGCATTCGTTTTCGTCCAGGTCCATCAGGAACGACAGGTAGCTCTCGCTCTGGTGCAGGTTGTTCACGACTTCAAAGACTTTCGTGACGAAGCCGCCGCTCCCCTCATCCACTTTGCCCATCACCTTGTCCATCAGCTTGGGCTTCTTGGCGGCGGCCTCTTTTTCCTCTTTGGTGGGGAACATGGAGGGAACTACCTTTGCCATGTGCCGGTGCAGCGAGAACGCCCCCTTGTAGAACGAATCCACGTCCGGGTTCAGCATGGCCAGGAGCCTGGCTATCTGTATCTGTATGAAGGGGCCTGTCCCCGACGGCTGGTAGCTCCGGCCCGTGAGGTAGCGGTAAGTCCTGTTCATCTTAGGGTACAGGTCGGTCCTGAACTTTTCCCGGCCCGCGGACCAGGAGTTGGACAGGACCTTGATGTTGCCGAATTTGCGGTAGTTCCACTTCCCGACCCTGTTGAACGGGATGGACGGCACTATGTCCTCGGCGTTCACGATGTTCCATATGAAGGCAAAGCGGGGATCCCTGGCGTAGCTTTCGTCAACGGTGGCGACGTTGGGGCATGCTATGGTGTAGACGTAGCAGTGCGCCGGATCAAACAGGTTCTGCTCCACCACGTGCATGCCTATGAGGTTGGCGACCGCCGCCCCCCGGCTGTGTCCGGCAATCAGCAGCCTGATTTTTTTTGGGGGGAGGCCCTCTTCCCTGACGTAGGAGAGGAGGGCGCTCAGGATTGCCTTCTCCGCCTTGAAAAAGCCCTCGTGATACCTGACCCCGTCCTCATTTGCGATTTCCTCATCCTTTGAGTTTGCGATGTTCAGGTTGGAGAGCCACTCGTTGTTCCCGGCCGGGGTGCCCCGCACGGTCAGGATGACCAGGGGGCTTGCGTCCGGCAGGGGTATGGTGGCCATGCTGTAGGCGCACTGGTCGTTGCCCAGCTCGTCGCCGTAATCCAGCTCGTAATGGTAGCGGATGCTGTCCTCCCTGGCCCCCAGCTCCCGGTAAACCCTCATGATGTCGGAGGGAATCTTGTTGCTGTCCAGGCTGTAGGATGCGTCTGCCAGGAAACAGCAGAGCCGGGCCAGGTCGTGGTTGTAGTTCGTGGGGCTGCGGGAAAACCATCCGGTATCCCATTTCAGGTCAAGGGTCTTGTATTCGTTTGCAAGTGCGGGCGTGAACCCCAGCTGCAATGCGCGTACCGTCACCGGCCTCATGAATGCCAGGGCCAGCAGCAGGGAGAGTACGAGCTTTGCTTTTACCGGACCATCCTTGGCCCACACTTTTTTTACCATCGTATGGAATTCCTTCCGTCTAAAAAGAATACGGCATTTTTGAAAAAAAAACTAGGGCAATTCCATAAAGCCTGCCATGAATCACCTCTTTTTGCCATGCCACTAGAAAAACGGCATGAAATGTATTAAGGTATCTTGGCAGCCTGAAAAGTCGGCTTTGAGGAGTGCCCGCGGCTTCGTCGCGGCGGACTTTGGAAACAGGCGCGCTGTTATCGGAAAAAAGTATCGGGGGGACGGTAGACGATGAGACGAGTTTTCATCTTGATCCTGCTTGCGGCATCAGCCCTTGTGATTTCATGCGGCACCACCAGCCATCTTGAGGCGGGGACAGGCCGGGAAGGCTGGAACAGCAACTACGGGTTCGTGTTCGTGCACGGGCTTTCCGGCTGGGGGCACTACGACCCGCAGAACAAGATCATTCCATACTGGGGAATGAAGAACGGTTCCCTGGTGAAGAAGCTCAGGAAAGAGGGGTTTGCCGCCTATGATGCGTCCGTGGACCCCTACGGCAGCGCATGGGACCGGGCCTGCGAGCTGTATGCCCAGCTTACCGGGAGCGTGACCGACTACGGGGCGGAGCATTCCGCCCGGTGCGGGCACGAAAGGTTCGGGAAGGATTTTTCCAGGGAGCCGCTTGTGCCCTGCTGGAGCGAGGAGCACAAGCTGAACCTGCTGGGACATTCGTTCGGAGGGGTTACAATCAGGCTGCTTGCGCACCTTATGGCCGAAGGCTCCCAGGCAGAGCGTGACGCCACTCCCGAAGACCAGCTCAGCCCCCTGTTTGCCGGAGGGCATGCGGACTGGATTCATTCCGTCACGGCCATAGCCGCCCCTCATAACGGGACTAGCGCATACCATATCTCGGAAGAAAAAGAGAGGGAAAAATTTGACCCGGGCGAATCCGGCATAAAGGATAACAGGGCCGCCTATGACATAGCCTCATACGACATGCACATCCAGAATGCGGCGGAGATAAACAGGAGGCTTAAGACGCTGGACAGCGTATACTACTTCTCGTTTCCGTGCAGCATGACCCGGACCGCCGCGGACGGGACACAGGAACCGGAGGAGGGCATCACGGAGAAGATGCTCCTGCAAAGCTCCCGCAAGATGGGAGCCTTTGAGGGCACGACTGCCGACGGTCTTTCGCTGGGCAGGGAATGGCAGGAGAACGACGGCCTGGTCAACACGATTTCGGCAAAGGCCCCGGACTTCGCTCCCTCGCAGGAATTCATCGCCGGTACGGATCCTTCCGCCATAAGAAGGGGAATCTGGTACGTCATGCCGACCTACCGGGGCAGCCACATGTCGCTGATAGGCGGTTACAGCATAAAGAATGACGTGACGGGTTTTTACGTTGTGCATCTGGACATGATAAACCGCCTGCCGTAAAAAGGGGCGACGCACAAAAAAGGGGGCTGCCTCACGGCAGCCCCCTTTTTGTTTCAGAGTGCTTTTCTTTTACTTCTGACTCTTGTAAATCTTGTTCGTCAGGTCAACGACCTTGTCTACGTTCAGGTTCTTGCAGGAAGCGACGTACTCGTCCCAGTCCTTGTTGATGTCCTTCTTTCCGGTGATGAAGTTGAGCGTCCAGGCGTTGATGTTGTCGATCAGCGGGACCGCCCAGAGCGTCAGCTGCTCGCGCTGGTCCTCGGTCGGCTTGGCCTTGGGGTCCACCTTGGCGACGGTCTTGTACTTGCCGTAGCGGGCGTACAGGTCCTGCACCTCCGGGGTGAAGTTGTCCGTGGACTCGGCGGTGGAGTGGCCGTAGAAGTAGTTTCCTCCCGCATAGCCCCACTTGAGGCGGATGTCAACGTCATCCTCGGCGCCGGAAATTCCGAGGCCTCCGCACTTGAATCCGGGGAGCAGCTGCTTCATCTGCTTTCCGTTCACGTCAACATAGTGCCAGGTCTCGCCCTCGGGTCCCCATTTGACGAGGCTGTACGCGTCCTTGGAGTAGAAGAGCCAGTCCACGAAGCGCATCATCTTGATGAAACCCGCCTCGCCGAGCGCGTCCAGGGCGTTGCGCGAGATCATGACGCCGCACTCAAGGCGTGAGGTCTCCGCGAGGTTCTTGTTCGTTCCGGAGGGGTATGCCGTGACGTAGGCGGAATAGTTGCCCTTGCCCAGAATTTTCTCGATCCCGGCGAGGTCGGTGGACATCTGGGCCCTGTTGGTGGACATGATGATCGTCTTGCCGTTGTAGAACTTGTTGTGCGCGACCTCGTCGGTCTGGGTGAAGCTCTCAGGGTCGAGCAGGCCGTCCTTGACGTAGCTGTTAGCGACCGTGATGAGCTTCTTGAAGTCGTCGCTGATTGACGATGAGTAGAACTCTCCCTTGTTCCAGTCGAACTTGATGCCGCCGTTGCTTCCTTCGATGGCCCAGCCGGAGAGGACGTTGTAGGACGCGCCCATCAGCTTGAGCAGGTTGCCGCCGGAGCCCTTGCCGGACTCTCCGCACCAGAGGTCGGACCAGATATAATCGCTCTGCTTGCACATGCCCTTGGAGACCATGTACTTCTTCACGTCGAGCAGCACGTCGTGCAGCTTCTCCCAGGTCCAGTCCTTCTCAAGCTCGCGTATGTCGTAGCCGGCGGCGGTGAAGATGTCGTCGCGGACCATAATCGTGTAGTCCTGCAAGGCCGCTTGGTGCATTCCCGGCAGGCGGTAGAATTTTCCGTCGCTCTGCCTGATCGTGTCCAGGTCCGGGCCCATGTCATACTTCTCGGCGAAAGCCGTGAAGTTGGGCATATACTGGGTATAGTCGGACACGGCGATGACGCCGCCGCCCGCGACGTACTGATCCTCGGAGTAAATCTTGGGGATGATGTAGGTCGCCGCGCCGGAGTTGATGGCAAGGTTGACCTTCTGGTTGTAGTCGTTCGAGTCATAGGACGTGATGTCCAGGTGGACGTTGGTAAGATCCTCAATCTTCTTGAAGATTCCTTCGGTCTTCCAGGTGTCCACCATGGGGTACCATGACGCATCGCTGAACGAGATGGAATAGGTCACCGGTGTGTCGGAGTGGAACGGCGTGTCCACGCCGAACTGGTAGTCAAGCGCCTCGGCGGCCTTGCCGGCATCCTTTCCGCCGGCGCTGGCGCCCTTCTTTTCCCCGCCGCAGCCGACGAGGGCCGCGAGCAGGGCGGTGCAAGCGGCCGCAGCCGCAATCCTAGCAATTTTCTTCATTAGTATATCCTCCGTTTATATTGGTTCTAAATTACCCTTATTCTTTTACGCCGCCAAGCATCATGCCCTGCACGTAGTACTTCTGGATGAAGGGGTATATGCAGATTATGGGCAGTGCCATCAGCACCATGGAACAGGACTTGATGTTTGCCGCAATCTGCATCTTCTCCGCATTGACCTCTCCCGGATCCGCGCTCGTGGAGGCTCCGCTGATTATCGTGCGCAGGTAGTATGCGACAGGCCACATCTCCTTCTTGTCCAGGTACAGGAAGGCGTTGTACCAGTTGTTCCAGTAGTTGACCGCATTGAACAGGAGCATCGTCGCGATTATGGGCATGGACAGGGGCAGGACGACGTGGACGAAGTTGCCGATCGGACTGAGCCCGTCTATCTGCCCGGCTTCCTCAAGCTCCTTGGGCACGTTCTTGAAGAAGCTCTTCATGAGGATGATGTAGTAGGTGCTGAGCAGGCTCGGGATGATGAAGCCCGACACCTTGTTGATCAGGTGAAGCCTCTGCATCAGGATATAGTTCGGAATAAGCCCGCCGCCGAAGTACATCGTGAAGATGATGAACTTCATCACGCCCTTGCTGCCCCAGAGCCTCTCCTTGGACAGGGGGTATGCCAGCATGCAGCTGAAGAACATGGATGCCGCGGTGCCCAGGACCGTGTAGATAAGTGTGTTCTGGTAGCTGTGGGCGAATTCCCCCTTCTTGAGCACCGAGAGGTATGTCGTGACGCTGAACTGGACGGGGAGTATGCCCACCCGTCCCTGCATTATCGCCTCTTCCGATGAGAAGGACTGCGCCACCAGGTACAGGAAGGGGTAGAGCGTCGCCGCGCACACCAGCAGCATGATGATGGCGTTGACAGTGCTGAATATCTTGTAGCCCGCGGACTCGCGGATTCGCATCATGTGCGGAACGTATTTCTTTCCCATAATTCATCCTCTCCTTACCAAAGGCTCGCGCCGCTGACTTTCTTGGAAACCTTGTTCGCTATGGTCAGAAGGAACAGGTTCAGCAGGCCCTCGAAGAGGCCTACCGCCGTCGCGTAGCTGTAGTTGCCGGAACCAAGTCCCATCCTGAACACGAAGGTGGAGATTATGTCCGCCTTCTCGTAGGTCATGGGGTTGTAAAGGAGGAAGACCTTCTCGAACGCGCCTCCCGAACCGACCAGGCCTCCGAAGTCCAGGATCAGCAAGGTGGCGATCGTGGGAAGTATGCAGGGAATCGTCACGTGCCAGACCCTCTGGAAGTGGTTGGCCCCGTCCACTTCCGCCGCCTCGTAGAGCGACGGGTCTATGCCGGACATGGCCGCCAGGTAGAGTATCGTGCCCCAGCCCAGGTTCTGCCAGATGCCCGAGATGACGAAGATGGGGGTGAACCATTCGGGGCTGGATATGAATGATATGGGATCCGCCCCGAGCATCTTCAGGAATTGGTTTATAGGCCCGTTCATGGACACAAGCTCGCGTATCATGCCCGTGACGATTATCATCGATATGAAGTGCGGCAGGTAGGAGACCGTCTGGACGAATTTTTTGACGTTGTAAAGCCGTATCTCGTTCAGGAGCAAAGCGAAAACCAGCGTGAGCGGGAAGCGGAAAATCAGGTAGGTTATGTTGAGCACCAGGGTGTTCCTGAATGCCCTCCAGAAAGTAAGGTCACCGACGAACTGGCGGAAGTATTTGAGTCCGCTCCACTCATCCCCAAAAATGCTGTGCCCGGCACGGTAGCGGCGGAACGCTATGATGTTGCCCGCCATGGGCACGTAACGGAACACCAGGTAATAGATGACTGGAATCAGCATCATCGCGTAATACTGCCAGTTGCGTCTCAGGTATTCTGAAACCGTTTTCTTAGTTACCATAAGCAACCCCATACTTTCATATCTTTGGCAGGAATTGCGGCGGCTGCTGGGCAATGACGCCAAGCTGACCGCACTAAGGCAGATTCTGCCGGAAGCTCGCATACTAGTATTCAAGCTTGATAATTATCATTGTATCACGGTTTTTCCCGATGTCAAGGAAATTTTGCAAACTTGCATACTAGCTGACATGGGGCTGCAGGACGATCAGGAGTCGGATGGTGCCCTTTACTTGCCCTCTTCCTCCTTGAGGTAGAACTTCTTGGCTACGGTGACGGACTCGTCGTAGCAGGCGAAGACGGAATCCAGCTTCTTGCCGTCCATCCTGGGAGTTATCAGGCTGACGAGCGGGACCACGATGAGCCCGCCCAGCATGGCCCATGCGCCGCAGTTGATCGGTGAGGCGAACTTGAGGAAGAGGTTCAGCACGGTGATTCCCACGCCGTAGGCGAAGCCCGCCCAGACGGCTGCCTTGGTCACGCCCTTCCAGAAAAGCCCGTAGAGGAAGGGCGCGAGGAAGGCCCCGGCCAGAGCGCCCCATGAGATGCCCATCAGCTGGGCGATGAAGGTGGGCGGGTTGAACGCGAGGATGACTGAGACCGCGATGAAGAAGAGGACGAGGGCGCGCATCAGGTGCAGGGTCGCCTTCTCGCCGAGCTTCTTGCACACGGAGTCCTTCAGGAAGTCCAGGGTCAGCGTGGAGCTGGAAGTGAGGACGAGCGAGGACAGGGTGGACATGGAGGCGGACAGGACCAGGACGACGACCACGCCCAGGAGGATGTCCGGCAGGGTGGACAGCATGGACGGGATGATCCCGTCAAAGAGAATCCTGCCGCCTTCCCCGTGGATCGAGGGATTGTCGAAGAGCCTTCCGAAGCCCCCGAGGAAGTAGCAGCCGCCCGCTATGATGATGGCGAAGAAGGTGGAGACGACCGTCCCGGTCTTGACTGCCTTCTCGCTCTTTATCGCGTAGAACTTCTGCACCATCTGGGGCAGTCCCCAGGTCCCGAGCGAGGTCAGGATGATGACCCCGACGAGGTTGACCGGGTCGGGCCCGAAGAAGGAGGTGAAGGCACCGGACATGCCGCGCAGGGCGAGCGTTGTGCTCGCGGGGTCGGCGGGAATCTCAGAGAGCTTTTGCAGGGCGGAAAGAAAGCCCCCCTGCCCCTTGAGCACCGCCGCGATGACGCAGCAGATTCCGACGAGCATGATGATGCCCTGTATGAAGTCGTTGATGACCGTCGCCATGTAGCCGCCGAGGATGACGTAGAAGGCGGTCAGGACCGCCATGCCCAGGACGCACCACTTGTAGTCTATGCTGAACGCCATTCCGAAGAGCTTGGAGAGGCCCGTGTAGACGGAGGCCGTGTAGGGAATCAGGAAGACGAAGACGATGGCGGACGCGGCCAGCTTGAGGGCGCGGCTGTCATAGCGCTTGCCGAAGTAGTCGGGCATGGTCTTCGCGTCCAGGTGATGGGTCATGACGCGGGTCCGCCTTCCCATCAGGACCCAGGCGAGCAGGCTGCCGATGACGGCGTTGCCGATCCCTATCCAGGTGGTGGAGATGCCGTATTTCCAGCCGAACTGGCCCGCGTAGCCGACGAATACGACGGCGGAGAAGTATGAGGTTCCGTAGGCGAAGGCGGAGAGCCAGGGGCCGACCGAGCGGCCTCCGAGGACGAAGCCGTCAACGTCGGCGCTCTTCTTGCGGGAGTACACGCCGACCGCGACCATCATCGCGAAGAAGGCGATGAGAAGAATGATGCGAACTAACATAATCTGCACAGTATAAAGTATACGGTCGGCTTGGACAACAGGGGGCCTCAGGGGCAGTCGTGCCGGTGCGGGCCGCCTGCGGCTCGTGGTGCCGGGGAAAATCGTGTCGGGCCGGGCTTCCTGGCGTGTCGGGCCGGGCCTCAGACGCTGTTTTCCAATAGTATGTCCCCGGCATCAAGCACGCTGCGCCCGCAAAGGAGGCAGGAGCGGTATACGATGTGCTTCAGTTCCCTGATGTTGCCGGGGTAGTTGTATCCGCCCAGTTTTTCCAGCGCGCCGGGGGACAGGCTTTTGCCTTCGTCGCAGGCAAACTGGGAAGCCAGGACGGGTATGTCGCAGGGATGCTCCCTGAGCGGAGGGATGTACAGCGTCACCATGCTTATGCGGTTGTACAGCTCTTCCCGGAAGCTGCCGTCCCTGACGGCCTCGCCCAGGTCCTTGTTGGTGGCAAAAATCAGCCTGCCTTTGAATGCCTGCTCCTTGATGCTGCCTACGCGCCTGAAGGCCTTCTTGTCCAGGGCGGAGAAAAGCTTGGACTGGAGGTTCAGCGGAAGTTCCCCTATTTCGTCCAGGAAGAGCGTCCCCGTACCGGCCGCCTCAAGCAGGCCCATCTTGTCGCCGGCATCAGTGTATGCGCCGGCCACCGTCCCGAAAATCTCGCTCTCAAAGAGAGCCGGGGATATGTTGGCGAGGCTCTCGCTTATGAAGTTCCCCTTGCGGCCTGACCAGCCGTATATCTTTTCGGCCAGCCATGATTTGCCCGCACCGCTTTCGCCGAGGAGCAGTATGTCCACGTTGGTCCGCGCGATGATTTTTGCCCTGTCCTGGAAGGATTTCCGCTTGTAGCTGGACAGGGGGTCTCCGGCTCCGGAAGGAATATGCACGTACTGCCGTGCGGGATTCTGGGCCGACATCCTGCCGTTCGCTGAAATCGTTTCTTGAACGGTCCGTAACAGCTGTCCGCCCGGCAGGAATATGTCCAGGCTGGTTGCCCTGCCCTCATAGTCCCAGGGGCAGGAAGCCAGGGAATCCTCGTCGGTGATTAGGAACACGGGGCAGCTTCCGCCGGGCTTGCAGCGGGCACGGGACAGCAGGATCCTAAGCTCCTCCTTGCTGAAAGCGCTGTAATCAAGGAGCAGTCCGTCCGCATAATATGAGCAGGCCTGTATGGCCGTAAGGTTCTTCTCTGCAATCGGGGTAAGCTTGAATGCCCCTCCGAGCGCGGCCTGGAAGCAGCGCAGGACGAACGGGGACGGCGGGCGAATGTAAAGCTCCATAAGCTAGTCGGTAAAGCGGTGCCAGAGCAGGAGCATCTTGTAGTGAATGAACGGGAACACAAGGAAGAGCTTGAGCGGGGCCTTGAGAAGCTCCGGCAGGAATTCCAGTCCCTTGTCAAAGGTCTCTTTCTTTACGTGGGCCTTGCGCTCGCTGAATATGGCCACTGCGTCCGGATAATACAGGAACATGCTG
>CAMNGY010000006.1 GCA_946538795.1 uncultured Treponema sp. | reverse complement strand
CACGGCGAAACCGCTCAGGAAAATAGTCGGGAGCAGCATGAGGAACCAGCTGAGCCCCCTCATGACGCGGTAGTTCGTCACGGAGCTTGCTATGAGGGGGGGGACGGTCCTGTATATGAAGGTCTCCGCCATGCAGCAGATGAAAATCAGCAGGGTGTATATGCCTAAGATTGTGAAGACTTTCTTCATTTGGAATACCTCATGTTAATAGACCGTATCATTGTCATAAGAGCCGCCGCTCCCTTCCGTGTACTTGCGGTTCTTGAATTCGAAGGCGAAGAATGCCACCGTCAGGATTATGAATACGACTATGTTTGTCAGCATCACGCAGGGATTGCTGATCCGGGCCAGCGTCCTGAGCGGGGGAATCTTGGTCAGGACCTCGTTTATGGAATTCTCCACCGCGACCAGGCCGCTATTGGCATAGCCCGCTATGTTGAACGCCATCATGCCGAAGGTGACGAACATGATCGAGATGACGCTGACCATCCTCCAGGGCGAGAAGCGGCGCAGGGCCACGACTGCCAGCAGGGGAAGGGCCATCGTGGAAAAGCACAGCCAGTAGCCCAGTCCGCCTTTGGAGCATTTTGACAGGATTGCGAAGAAGTCCTGCACGTAGCGCACTATTATGGAAAGGGATGCCGGCATCTCTATGGTGTTCTGTATGAGCGAGTCCGTGAACGTCGTCCGCTTCTGGGACAGGCGGACGTTGCTGAAGGTGAACACGTTGTCGGAGCTTTTGTCGGTGGCAATGCACAGGCCGTTGGCCAGCGAGCTGTCCTCGCTGACACTGCTATAATAGAAGATTTTGTCGCTGCTGCTCCTGAAGTAGCCGGGCGAAGGCTTGTCGCTGACGTTCTGTCCGGCGTAGCGGCTGTCCTCCAGCTGGGCCTCCTTTACGGTCGCCGGAAGCACGAATACCCATGACGCGACGTAGATGAGCGCGTAGAAGGCTATGGGCATGATGGTGGACTCCGGGTGCCGTATCATCCAGAGGGTCATGAACATGGCCTGCAGCACCAGGACAAGGGGAAGGAAGAGCAGCACGCCGTCCAGAAAAAGCTTTATGTCGAACTTGAGCTGCTGCCCGGCGACCATGTTTATGCAGAGCGTGTAAATCATGTAGATGGCCGCCAGCGCGACGCACATGAACACGCTTATGCAGATATAGAAGGCTATGAGCTTGAGAGATGTCAGTAGGCTTTTCTTTATGTCCATTTTCTTCCCCAGAATACCATGTACAGGCTTAAAACTCAAGAACCCCGGGATTCGGCCTCACAAGTTTTCCACAGCTTTTGCAATATGCCGCCGGATTTGTCCTTTCGTAAGCAAATAATTTCATATATTATGCGGATTTATGCGGATATATGAAAGTAAGATGGTATAACTCCTTGCTTTGTAAGCATTTGTAACTCAATATCCGTCAAACGAATTTGGGGATATTTCTTAAGTTTCGCTAAAAAATCCGAAAAAGCCTTGCTTTCACAAGGCCCCGGCAAGGCCCTCCGGACTTTTCCACATCTTATGAACATTTATGCACAAGTTATGCACTTGTACGGCACAAGCCTGCGCGGGGCCTCCTGCCGGCCGAAGCCTGCGCATGCGCCGTGACTGCACTGCCTGCGCGGGGCCGCCGGCTTTCCGTCAGCCCATCATCACCGCGCCGTTGTCGTTTATGGCTATGATGGACTTGCATCCGGGGCACCTGAAGCGGCCCGATTTTGTCGCCTTGAGCTTGTGGGAGCAGACCGGGCAGGCCACCACCTTGGGGAAAACGGAATCGACGGCGGGTTTCCCCGAGAAATAAGCCACAGCTTTTTCCACAGTTTCCTCGAAGAGGAAGTAGTCTGAGAAGCCCAGAAGCTGGAAGACTTCCTTTACCTTGGCCTGCAGCTGGGTAAGGACCATCTCGCCGCCCTTGCCCTTTATCTGGTCGTGCAGGTTCGTGAAGGCGCTTATGCCCGTGGAGGAAACGTATTTTACGGTGTTGCAGTTGAACACGATTTTAAGGAAGCCCGTGTTAAGGATTTTGTCCATCTGCTTGGTGAAGAAGGGCGTGTTGTAGGTGTCCACGTAGCCGCACAAGTTCACGATGATGCAGCCGGGAATGCTTTCCACGGCCTCCAGGTTTATAAGAAGGCTGTCATCCTTTTCGTCCAGGAAGCCAGGAACTATGCTGTTGTTTATCATGGTAGCGTTTATGCTCTCCTTTCTCAGGAACAATTTTCCAATCTATAACATTTTAGCATATTATCAGTGTTTTGTGTAGGGAAAAAAGCAGTTTTTCACGGAAATCGGTCTTGCGGGCCGGTACAGGCCTGTCCGAGGCATGAAATCGAAGCTGTCCGAGGCATGAAATCGGGGCTGTCCGCGACGTGAAATCGGGGCTGTCCGAGGCATGAAATCGGGGCTGTCCGCGACGTGAAATCGGAGCTGTCCGAGGCGTGAAATCGGAGCTGTCCGTGGCGTGAAATCGGAGCTGTCCGCGACGTGAAATCGGAGCCGGAGGAACAGGACGGCTCGGGCACGGGGCGGAGGGGGCGGGGCGGCGCTGGACGGCCTGAGAATCAAATTTTTCCTATCTTTACGGAAATTTTCTGATATGCAAATTCACAATATGGGTGTATAATGATGGTACTGCTGTTATAAGGAGTTTATAGAAGATTATGGCAAATTTTGAGAACATCCCCGATGTAAAGCTGGGAATAATCGCGGTCAGCCGCGACTGCTTCGTCATCTCCCTGTCCGAGAAGAGGAGGGCGGCGATCGTCAAGGCGTTCGGCAGCAAGGGCAGCCTCTACGAGGCCAAGACCACCGTCGAGAACGAGAAGGACATGCTCAAGGCTGTTGACGAGGTCAAGAAGGCCGGCTGCAACGCCCTGGTCGTCTTCCTGGGGAACTTCGGCCCCGAGACCCCTGAGACGCAGATTGCCCAGAACTTCGACGGCCCCTGCATGTTCGTTGCTGCCGCTGAGGAGACCCAGAACGACCTCATCAACGGACGCGGCGACGCTTACTGCGGTATGCTCAACTGCTCCTACAACCTGAACCTGCGCCACCTGAAGGGCGTGATTCCCGAGTACCCGGTCGGAACGGCGGACGACATCGCCAAGATGATAGAGGAATTCATCCCCGTGGCCCGCACCATCATCGGCCTGCAGAACCTGAAAATCATCACCTTCGGACCCCGTCCCCAGGACTTCTTTGCCTGCAACGCCCCCATCAAGGGACTTTACGACATCGGCGTGGAGATCCAGGAGAACTCCGAGCTTGACCTCCTGGTGGAGTACCGCAAGCACAAGGACGACAAGAGGATCCAGTCCGTCGTGGACGACATGGCCAAGGAGCTGGGCATGGAAGGAAACCAGTTCCCGGACATGCTGCCCCGCATGGCGCAGTTCGAGCTGACCCTGCTTGACTGGATAGAGGCCAACAAGGGCAGCAAGAAGTACGTTGTCCTGGCCGACAAGTGCTGGCCCGCGTTTCCCAAGGAATTCGGCTTCGAGCCCTGCTACGTCAACAGCCGCCTTGCCAGCCGCGGCATACCGGTCGCCTGCGAGGTCGACATCTTCGGCGCCCTGTCCGAGTACATCGGCACCTGCGTCACGGGCGAGCCCGTCACCCTGCTGGACATCAACAACTCCGTCCCGCAGGACATGTACGAGCAGAGCATCAAGGGCAAGTTCAAGTACGACTACAAGCTGAACGACACCTTCATGGCCTTCCACTGCGGCAACACGCCCTTCTGCCGCCTGGCCCCGTCCAGCAAGCCCGCCATCAAGTTCCAGCTTATCCAGAACCGCCTGCTGGAGAACGGAGGCAAGCCGGACTTCACCCGCGGAACCCTGGAAGGCGACATCGCTGCCGGAAACATCACCTTCTTCCGCCTGCAGACCACGCCGGACACCAAGCTCCAGGCCTACATCGCGCAGGGCGAGATTCTTCCCGTCGCGACCCGCTCTTTCGGCGGAATCGGCGTATTCGCCATCCCGGAGATGGGACGCTTCTACCGCCACGTGCTGGTGAGCAAGCACTACCCGCACCACGGCGCGGTCGCCTTCGGCCACGTGGGCAAGGCTCTCTTCACGGTGTTCCAGTACCTGGGCATCGCGGACATAGCCTACAACCAGCCCGCCGGGGTCCTGTACAAGGACGAGAACCCCTTCGCGTAAGCTGAGGTCCTCATAGGCAAAAAGCCCCTGTTCCGCCTGTGGCGGAGCGGGGGCTTTTTTGCTTTTGGGGGCGGCCGGGCTTTTGGGGCGGCCGGGCAGCACTTTATCTTGCCGTACTGGCGCTTTGCGATTGCGCTGGCAACCTCGCCAGTCATATAGCCTTCCGTTCGCCAGACACTGCAGCTTGCAGTAAACTGCGAACAGGAATACGCTTCTATTCGCCAAACGCTGCAACTTGCAGTAAACGGCGATTAG
The DNA here is from genome assembly GCA_946538795.1 of uncultured Treponema sp. GTDB lineage: Bacteria > Spirochaetota > Spirochaetia > Treponematales > Treponemataceae > Treponema_D. The sequence continues at coordinate 8,787 of CAMNGY010000006.1, read as the reverse complement.
TGGTATACTTCTATTCGCCAAACACTGCAACTTGCAGTAAACGGCGAACAGGAGGCCTCCCATGCAGGAATTTCTGGAACGAAAAATCTATCTCAAGAAGCTCATCGACCGGATGCACAACGGGGAGGTGAAAATCATCACCGGCCCCCGGCGCTGCGGCAAGTCCTGGCTGCTCAAGAAAGTGTTCAGGTCATACCTGCTTTCGCAGGGCGTGCGGGAAGAGAACATCGTCATCGTATCGCTGGACATTGAGGACGAGGACAGCGACGAGGACATGACGGACCACGATACCCTCAAGAAATACCTGTACGGCAGGATACAGCCCGACGGCGGGCAGTACTACGTGTTCCTGGACGAGGTGCAGGAGGTGGAAGGCTTTGAAAAACTGGTGAACGGCCTTGCCGCACGTGAGAACGTCGATGTCTACATCACCGGGAGCAACTCGCACTTCCTGTCGCAGGACATAAAGACGATTTTCCGGGGGCGCGGTGACGAAGTGCGCGTGTACCCGCTCTCGTTCTCGGAGTTCTGCCAGGGCAGGGAGGAGGACACGTCTGCCCTGTGGAAGGAGTACTACACCTACGGCGGCATGCCCCGCCTGCTCCGCCTGGGAACGCCGGAGCAGAAGGCCCGATACCTGCAGCGGCTGTGGAACAAGACATACATAGACGACGTGGTGGAACGCAACAACGTCCGCAACAAGACAGCCCTCGAGTCCATGGTCGATGCCCTCTGCTCTTCCGTCGGCTCGCTCGTCAACCCCGCAAAGCTCAGGAACACCCTGCAGTCCGTCCAGAAAATCAGGATAGACGACGGGACCGTGGCCAGCTACATCTCATATCTGGAAAGCTCCTTCCTGTTCGAGGGGGCGAGGCGCTACAACATCAGGGGGAAGAAGTACTTCGAGGCAATCAGCAAGTACTATGCGGTGGACGTGGGACTGAGGAACGCGAGGCTGAACTTCCGCCAGCAGGAAATAACGCATATAATGGAAAACATCATCTACAACGAACTGCGCTCGCGCGACTACCTCGTCGACGTCGGGCTGGTGGAGTCGCGCGAGATGCGGGACGGCAGGCAGCAGTTCGTCCAGCGGGAAGTCGATTTCATCGCGACCAACGGGATTGACAAGTTCTACATCCAGTCGGCCTATGCCCTGGACTCGGAGGAAAAGAAGGAGCAGGAGCTTGCGTCCCTGCTCAGGATAGACGATTCCTTCAGGAAAATCGTCGTCGTCGGGAGCGACATAGAAAGCTATACCGACGAGCACGGCATCACCTTCATGGGCCTCTTCCAGCTGCTGCTGGACGAAAAAGCCCCGCACCCCTGAGCCGGGTCAGAACAGACCGGGATGGCCGTCCCGGGCAGTCCCGGCCCGGTCGTCCGGCGCTGGCCTAGACAAAACGCGAGGCTCGCTGTATACTTGAAACAACAGTTAGGGAGGGGTAATTCGATGCTGCTGTGTTGCCGTACTTCGCCCGCCCTCCTTGTAATAAGGAGAGATTGTCATGAAAGAAAAACGTTTCACCCGCTGCCTTTCGGCGGCGGCACTGGTTCTTTGCGCCCTTGCCTTCGCTTCGTGCGACTACTGGAAGGAAGAATGGTTCAACTCCCAGGGCGGTACGCCCGAAGAAACCGTGGAGCTTGATTGGGGGGGCATCTGGATTCCGTCGGTTAAGTGGGGGTCTAGTCCACTAGACAACTGGGGTAATTATGCAGATGGCAGGTGGGGCTATTGGGATGCCGGCATGAATTTCTATGGGGAGCTAGTTTTTGGGGATACCAGCTCCGATGAAGGCATTGCCCTGACCGTGCTGGAGCCTGCGGGAGGGACCGGGGTCACGATACAGCCTGCTGTTCTTGACTCGAGGCGAATAGTTACGCTGCCGGGGACAAATTATTATGGAGGCGTAGTCTGGGGCGCCGACTATACTCACGCATATGTATTTATCGTTGATGGCGCCAACCCGCCGCCCACGGTAAAAATCAAGGTAACTGCGATGGGAAAAACAGGCCCAGAATCATGCACGTTCACCTGGGTTTATCACCCGGCGGGGCCTGTGGTCTTGCGTGATGGTTATGGGCTTCCCGACGACTCAAAAGTTGAACGCGGCCGCTGACGCGTGAGGCGGGTGCTTCGGCCGCCAGGCACGCGGCCGCTGACGCGTGAGGCGCTGCGGCAGGATGCCCCGCCTGGACGGATGTGGTTAGGGGCGGCCAGCCCCGGAGGTGGGCAGGGGCGGCCAGCCCGGCAGGATGCCCCGCCTGGGCGGAGGTGGTTAGGGGCGGCCTGCCCGGACGGCGGGCGTCTCTGACCGCCAAACATGCGGCGGCGTTTGGGGCGGAGGTGGCCCGTTCTGCTGCAACAGCCTAGCCGTCCAGCAGCCACTTCCACACGGGCACAATCTCGATCCGTATGCCGTCAAGCGTCAGCGTATCCTCCTCGTCATGGGTGAGGATTACGAAACGCTTCGCTTCCTCCATGCTCCTGGCGCAGGCGGCGAGGGATGCAGTCTCGCGGCTGGCCGCGCTGCCGCTGGCGGACCATGCGACCTGATAGGCCGTGCCCGTCCCGGCAACGAAGAAGTCCACGTCCAGGTTCTGGGAGCGCAGGAAATACAGGTCATCGCCGTAACGCTTGCGCAGGGTCAGCGCGGCAAGGTTTTCCAGCAGGCGGCTCTCGCCTTCGGAAAGGAAGAGGTTCAAAAGCCCGTTGTCGCTGAAATAGTATTTGGGTGTGCTCTCCTTGTCCACGAACTTGGAGAAATAGTTGCGTACGGCGAAAACGAGGTAGGACGACTGGACATAGCCTGTGTAATCAATCACGGAGTCCTTGCTTATGCTTATGCCGATTGTCCGCAGGATGCTGTGCAGCTTGGAGTAGGAAAGCTCGTCCTTGACGGATTCCGCCATCTTCTTGACCATCAGGCGAAGCCCCTCGCTGTTCCTGATGGCGTTGCGGCTGGCTATGTCCCCCAAAAGGATTTTCTGGTAGACGCTTGAGACATAGCCCCTCCTGTCCGCATGCTCCAGGCTTTCCGGGAATCCCCCGTAGCGGAGGTATTCCTCAAACTCCCGCCGTATCGCCCCGGCTCCCTTGGTGCTGCAGACGGCCTCCTCCCCGTGCTCCACGCCCTTGGCCACAAGGAATTCCCTGAAGCTGTACGGGGTGACGTATTTGGTCAGGTAGCGGCCGCCCAGGTGCTCCTCAATCTCGCCCGAGAGCATCTTCGCGTTGCTCCCTGTTATGAAAGTATGCTCCTTCGCGTCCGCCATGCGCCGGGCAAACTTTTCCCATCCGCTCACGATTTGAATCTCGTCCAGGAAGAACCAGCCCCGCTTGTCGCTCATCTCCGCCTGAACCGCAAGGATGTCATTGAAGTCCCGGGCCGTAAAGCCGTCCAGCCGCTCGTCCTCGAAGTTGATGTATATGATCTGGTTCCAGTCCGTCCCGGCGGCAACCAAATCCCTGGCCAGCTTGTAGAGGAGCGTGGACTTCCCCGCCCGGCGCAGGCCGACCACGACGTAGTTCGCGTTCAGGTCAAACTCGTACTCCCTTTCCGAGATGGCGAAATTCCTGATGATCCTATGCTGGTCATATATGATGCTTTTAAGAAGCTTATGGTCCATGACTCCCCCGTGTCGGATATACCCGACAAAAAAGCCCCTTTTCTGTCGAATATATTCGACAAAATTTCCCTGTTGTTGTCGAGTATATTCGACAACAAGCCCGGTGTCAATCGTGCGGACTGCCCCTGCGCGCCCGTCCTCGCCGGGTTCGCCCCCCATGTGCGCCAAACTCATTCGCTCTGCGCCGGCACGCCCCCCATGTGTCCGGCGGACTGCCCCTGCGCGCCCGCCCTCGCCGGGTTCGCCCCCCATGTGCGCCAAACTCATTCGCTCTGCGCCGGCACGCCATGTATCCGGTACGACATGTATACGGGCGCCATAAGAGTTTTTTCACCTGGATTTGGAACAAAATCCCCTTTTGCGGCAAAAAGGTTTGAGCTTTCCGCGTATTAATGCTAGAATGGGGAACATACGCGGACGCGACCGCGGCGGCAGAACCGCCGGACGGCAAGGACCGCAGACATCAAAGGAAAGGTGCTGACACACATGGATAATAAGGAAAGAAACAGCGGCGTTCTGCTGCACATCACGTCATTGCCCGGAACGCCGGGAATCGGGACGCTCGGAAAGGAAGCATACAAGTTCATCGACTGGCTGCACGGGGCGGGACAGACCCTCTGGCAGGTCCTGCCGCTGGGGCCGACCGGCTACGGGGACAGCCCCTATGCGAGCTTCTCCACCTTCGCGGGCAACCCCCTGCTGATTGACCTGGACGACCTTGTGTCACGGGGCTGGGCGGACGCGAAGGACGTCGTTCCCCCCGCCTACATCAAGAGAAAGGGCAAGGTGGACTTCGGCTCGGTGGTCTGGTGGAAGGTGCCCGTGCTGTACAAGTGCGCGGCCTTCTTCCTTGCCAACGCCCGCCCGGAGGACAAGGCCCGCTACGGGCAGTTCAAGGGGGGGCAGGCGGCATGGCTTGACGGCTTTGCCGGCTATACCAGCATAAAGAAGTTCTATGACGCGAAGGCCGACAAGGAGAAGGTCCACGGCGTAAAGAGCATGTGGAACCAGTACTGGCCCAAGGACCTGGCCCGTCACGATGATGCCGCCGTCGCCAAATGGGAAGCCGAGCATCATGACGACATTGAGCAGATAAAGGCCGTGCAGTTCTTCTTCGCCGAGCAGTGGGATGCGCTCAAGCAGTACGCGAACAAGAACGAAATCAAGATTGTCGGCGACATCCCGATTTTCGTCGCCGCCGACTCCGCCGACGTGTGGGCCAACAGGCGGCTTTTCCAGTTTGACAGCGAGACGCTCCTGCAGACCTGCTGCGCGGGCGTCCCGCCGGACTACTTCAGCGAGACCGGCCAGCTGTGGGGCAACCCCCTCTACGACTGGGACGAGATGAAGAAGGACGGCTACTCATGGTGGGTCGCCCGCATACGGAACATGCTGCGCCTGGTGGACATCGTGCGGATAGACCACTTCCGGGGCTTCGAGGCCTACTGGAAGATTCCCTACGGCTCGCCCAACGCGATAAAGGGCGAGTGGGTCAAGGGGCCGGGCAAGGATTTGTTCGACGTGATAAAGGAGAAGCTCGGGGACCTGCCGATCATCGCGGAGAACCTGGGGGTCATAACGGACGAGGTGGAGAAAATCCGCACGGACTGCGGTTTCCCGGGCATGAAGATCCTGCAGTTCGCCTTCAACGACAACGAGTGGACGGAGGACAGCGCGTCCATCAAGGACCTGCCCCATAACTACGACACGAGCGACCAGGTCGTCTACACGGGGACCCACGACAACGACACGACTGCGGGCTTCTTGACCAGCTGCACGGAGACCTGCCGGAACAACGTCAGGAGCTACCTGGGACTGCCCCCGACGGCGAGCGTCAGGACGATGACGGCGGCCCTGATACGCGCGGCATTCGCAAGCACCGCGGCCAGCTGCGTCATTCCCCTGCAGGACGTTTACGCCGTCGGCACGTCCGCGAGGATGAACATGCCCTCCACGACCGGGACCAACTGGGCATGGCGGATGGACGACAAGCTGCTTGACGAGAAGGGCAGCGCGATGCTCCGCCAGCTCTCGCTCCTCTACGGGCGGAACCAGAAGCCCAAGGCGGAGAACGCCGGGAACTAGGCCGCAGGAAGCTTTTTCTTTTTGATTCCCAGCACTGCCCAACGGAAGAAGGGCAGGCGGGAAATCAGCCAGTTAAGCCCGTATCCTGCCGCGAATCCCGCGAGCAGGGTCAGGACGTAGGTCGCGGCGGGATGCAGGAGGCCGGGCCTTCCCACGTAGAGGCCGACCGCCGAAATTCCCAGATAATGGAAGACATAGAGTCCCCAGCTCCGCGCGCTCATCCAGCGGGTAAAGGCATTGTCGATGTCCAGGAAGCGGGCGAAGCCGCCCAGAATGGCGAGGCAGGCGAACCAGCCGTAGGCCACGAAAAGGGGGCTGCGGTTGACGGGCTTGTCCGCGTAGTTCTTCCCGAAGTTGAGCCAGCAGAAGGCGGCGCAGAGGACGATGGCGGCCGGGAGGAAGACGAAGAAGCACTTTTTGAGCCGTCCGATGACCTCGTCATGGGAGAAGACGAAGTAGCCCAGCAGGAACTCGCAGAAGTAGAGGCCGATGCGGTACACGACGATAAGCGGAGTGTTCAGCAGCTGGGCCGCCCCCCACACGGGGACCGCCAGCAGCACGAAGGCGGCGGCGTTCGTCCCGGCGCAGCGCTTCCACAGGCGGTCCTTCTCCAGCTTCCGCACCAGGACTAGCAGGAGCGAGAAGAGCCAGAGCAGCTGTATGTACCAGAGGACCCCGATTCCGCTCAGTATGACGATAAGAATCTTGGCGGCGAGGGGTACGTCCGCGTTGGACACTAGGACTCCGCTTATGGATGCGTTGATGAAACCCTGTATGAACTGGAAGGCGACGAGCCCGACCGTGCACGGCACGAGCAGCTTGGTCGTCCGGCTCTTGACGAACTCGCGGTCGCTGTGCCTCTCCAGGTACAGGCGGGAGGAAATGCCGGAGACTATGAACAGGACCTGCATAATCCAGGGGTATACCTCGTACTGGAACACGTCGTAGGGCTGCACGTTGAAGTCCGTGATTTTCCCCACCACGCCCAAGATTCCCTCCGCATTGTACATGTAGAACACGTGGTAGATGACGACGATGACGACCGTCGCCCAGCGGACGTTGTCCAGCCAGTGCTTCCTCATAAAGACCTCCTGACGCGTAAATGAAAAAGCCCGCCATGACGGCGGGCCTTGGCTGCCCTACTCCAGGGGAACCTCGTGCATCCAGCCGCGGATGCCCCGGCCCACGAAGCGGTGCAGGATTTTCTTCAGGACTTCGGCCTGAAGAGGTTTGGTGATTATGTCGTTCATGCCGCAGTCCTTCGCCTTGTCAGCGGCATCCTTGAAGGCATTTGCTGTCAGGGCTATGATGGGGATGGTCTCGTATTCGTCGCCCCCCAGCTTGCGGATTGCGCTGGTGGCCTCGTAGCCGTTCATCACCGGCATCTGTATGTCCATCAGGACGGCAATGTAAGCGCCGGCCCCGGCCTTCTGCATCTTCTTCACGGCGACCTCGCCGTTCTCCGCCTCATCGGCCTCAAGGTCCAGGGAATTCAGTATGCGTATGGCAATCTCGCGGTTTATCTCGTTGTCATCGACCAGAAGGACGGTGCCGGAGATTTTGTCCCCGTCCTGGTCCACGGGAGGAAGAGGCTCCTCCTCCTTTATTTCCTTCATGCCCGTGCTTATGACGGGAACTTCTACGGACAGTTTTATCTGGGTTCCCTCTCCCAGCTTGGTCTTGACGTCAATGGTCCCGTCCATCAGGTTCAGTATGTTCTTGACGATGTACAGGCCCAGACCGGCCCCGGCCGCGTTCTTGGCCCTGTAGGGGTTGTCCACTTCCTGCGAGAACGGGCGGAACATCGTCTTGGAGAACTGCTCGCTCATGCCTATTCCCGTGTCAGCCACGCTGATGTCCAGGCGGGCCTTGTCCCCTTCCTTCAGTTCCACGGCCAGTACGAAGGTTATCTTGCCCCCCCGCCTGGTGAAGTTGACGGCATTGTTCAGCAGGTTCAGGGCGATCTGCCTGAAGCGGATCTTGTCGCACAGGACTGCCACGGCAGGGCCGTTGTGGACGACCGTGAAGCTTATCCCCTGCTGCTCGCAGACGGTCTCGAAGACGCTCTTTATCTCGTTGATGAAATCGACTATGTAATATGGTTCGGCCTGGAGCTTCACTCGCTCGTTCTCAAAGTTGGAGACATCCAGGACATCGTTTATGAGGCTGAGCAGGAAGGTGTTGGCAGACTTTATCTTCTTCAGGTCGTCCTTCAGCTTCTCCTTGTCGTCTATGTCGCGGAGGGCGAAGTCGGACATGTTGCTTATTATTCCCATTGGGGTGCGTATGTCATGGCTTATGCGGGCTATGAAGTCCAGGCGGGCTATGTTGGCCTGCTCCACCTCAAGCAGGGCGTCCTCCATGGCCTGTATGCGCTTCCTCTCCTGGGCATAGCTTTCGGTTATGTCGGAAGTGACGACCATAATCTGGCCGAATTCCCGGTTCAGGTACAGGAAATGGACCTGCAACCTCTTTGGCTCGCCCTTGACCAGGGCCGTGTAGGGAATCTTATAGTCATCGTCCTTGTCCAGCGCCTCCAGCACACGGTCCAAGGCCACCCTGGTCTCAAAGAAAACCCTGTCGTCCTTGGCCACATAGTCCTTCGCCCTGGACTTTATCACATCGGCGTACGGCAGGCCCCTGCCAATGGGTATGACCACGTCCTCCACGGAATTGCTGAGGAATACAATCTTTTTGGTGTTTGTGTTTATTATGCCTATCCTGCAAATCGTCGTTTCGACCAGGCGGTTCAGGATGAGGTGGATGTTCATCGTGCTGGTTATGTCCTCCGCCCAGGTCACTGCCTCCACATGGCCCGTCTCCGGGTTCTGCCCCATGAAGATGGAGGAATGCATCCACTTGTAATCGCCCTCGAAGCCTTTGACCGGATAGTCTATGGAAAGCTGTTTGTCCCCGTCCTTGAAGCGGTTCAGAAGGGCATCTATGTTGAACAGCCTGAGGAACCTGTCCTTTATCTCCTGGTCAACTATGTCATCGGCGACCTTCAGCAGGAAGTCGCTGGCCGTCTCTGACTTCTGCTTTTCCTCGACGGAAGGGAATATGCTGCGGATC
>CAMNGY010000005.1 GCA_946538795.1 uncultured Treponema sp. | reverse complement strand
GGGGCGCTGGGGGTGGCGCGGGGGTGGGGTGCGGGTAGTGCCACGGACGGGCCGCTTCCACGGGCGGGCGATGCGGGGGGCCCGCCTGGCCTTGATGGGGGGGGAGCCTTGTGCGGGTGGGGGCGAGGGTGGTGGTGGGCAGCCCCTGCTCTAACGGGGCCGCGGGCCTTTGTTCTGGCAGGGATGTGGCGGGGCCGCCGCCCTGCTACGCCTCCGCCGGGACCACGCCCAGCCTGGCCGCGTACTTCTCCCGCTCTTCCGCGGGTATCTTCAGCGCGTCCATCGCCTGCTCCGCCGTCATGGACAAACTGTCCATCAGGTTGCGGAGAGCCCGTTCCTGGCCTTGTGTTATTCCATCCGCCCATGCTTCTTTCAACTTCTCTTGAGCTTCTCTCTGCATGGCCTCTCTATGAATTGCCTCAAAGTCAACTCCAAACAAATACATGCTGTTCACCTCCGCCTTATGCTTCCTCATAAAATCCGCGAGCTTTCCGCCCCTCCTGATACACGTGTCCACCGCGGCATCGACTGCCTCCGTCAGCGCATTGTAAAGCGACAAGGCATTATTCCTGTCCGAGAACAGGCGACAAAAAAGACTGTCCTTGTGATTGCGCCGGGCTTTGGTCCGCATCCTTTCTGTATGCGTCGCCTTCTTCCTCGACCTTGTATCAAGGCATTTGCTTTTCGGGCCGCCGTTTTCCCCGGCCCCGCCGGACGGTGCAAGTATAGAGGCCGTGCAGATTCCGCTTTGACAGCGGGTTTGGATTATGCGTCCGCACAAAAAAAGCCGTACTGCAAGAAAAGCCTTACAGTACGGCCCGGCCGCTGAAGCGGCGTTAATTACTTCAGGTTGACCATGCTCTTGTCATAATCCGTCGGCGGCACGTACCGTCGGTCGCTAAAGCGACCTTAACGAGTTTGCCTGCGGCAAACTCGCACTGACTATTTCAGGTTTATGATACTCTTGTCATAATCCGTCGGCGGGACGTACCCCATCAAATTAATCAGCGTTGCCGGCCATGAGCTGATTCCCAGACCGTCGTTGAGCTTCGTGTTGTCGTACTCGCCCTTGTACTCGGGGTCGTAGATGATGCCCGGGACGGGGTTGAGCGAGTGGCTCGTCTTGGCCTTGGGCTCGCCGGACTTGTCCTTCTTGACGCTGCCGTCCTTGGCGTGCTCGTACATGTCGTCCGAGTTGCCGTGGTCGGCGGTCAGGCAGAGGATGCCGCCCGCCTCATCGATCGCCGCCTTGAGCCTGCCCAGCTGCAGGTCCATTCCTTCCATGGAACAGACGACCGCGTTGAACACGCCGGTGTGGCCCACCATGTCGCCGTTCGGGAAGTTCAGGCGGATGTGGTCGTACTTGCCGCTCTTGATCGCCTCGATAACCTTGTCGGTGATTTCCGCGCACTTCATCCAGGGCCGCTGCTCGAAGGGCACCACGTCGGAGGGGACCTCCACGTAGTCCTCAAGCTTCTCGTCGAACTTGCCCTGCTTGTTTCCGTTGAAGAAGTAGGTCACGTGCCCGTACTTCTGGGTCTCGGAGATGGCGAGGAGCTTCACGCCGGTCTTGGTCAGGTATTCGCCCATCGTGCGGTCGATGCTCGGCGGGTTCACCAGGTACTGGGCGGGCACGTGGGCGTCGCCGTCGTACTCCATCATGCCGGCGTACTCCACTGCCGGGACGCGCTTGCGGTCAAAGGGCAGGTCGCCGCCCTTGGGGGTCTCGAATGCGCGGGTCATCTCCAGGGCGCGGTCGCCGCGGAAGTTGAAGTAGATGACGCTGTCGCCGTCCTCGATCGTGCCGACGGGCTTGCCGCCCTCGGCGATGACGAACTCGTGCATGTCCTGGTCAAGGATGCCGGGAACTTCTGAGCGGTAGGTCTCGATCGCCTTGGTCGCGCTGTCGAACATGCGGCCCTCGCCCAGGACGTGGGCCTTCCAGCCGCGCTCCACCATGCTCCAGTCCGCGTTGTAGCGGTCCATCGTCATGTACATGCGGCCGCCGCCGGAAGCGATCCGGTAGTCCACGCCAGCAAAGCCCGCCAGGAACTCCTCGAGCGGGGTGATGTAGTTGAGTGCGGAGGTGGGGTCCACGTCGCGGCCGTCCAGCAGGGCATGGACGCGGAGCTTCTTGACCCCGTCCTTGCTTGCCTGGGTGATCATCGCCTTCAGGTGGTCTATGTGGGAGTGCACGTTGCCGTCGGACACAAGGCCGATGAAGTGCAGGGTGCTGCCCTTGTCGTTTACGTTCTTGACCAGCTTCTTCCAGGTCGCGGCCTGGAACATGGAGCCGTTGGCGATGGACTCGCCGACCAGCTTGGCTCCCTGAGCGAAGACGCGGCCGCAGCCCATCGCGTTGTGGCCGACCTCGCTGTTGCCCATGTCGTCATCGCTGGGAAGGCCGACCGCCGTTCCGTGGGCCTTGAGCTTGGTGTGGGGGCAGTTTGCCGTGAACCAGTCCAGGTACTTCATCCGGGCGGCCTTGACCGCGTCCCCGTCCTCGTACTTGCCGTAGCCCACGCCGTCCATAATCACGAGGACGACCGGGCCGCGCCTCCCCTTCCAGTTGGGGTTCTTCTGCAACGCATGCATCGTATCTGCCATATATAAACTCCTGTTAACGTGTACTTATTTATTGATGATTTTACAGAATTTGGCGGATTTGTACAATCGGGCGGAGGGGAGGGGGCGGCTTGGCTGGGGGCGGGGGGCTTTACCAGATCGTCTTCACGTCATACAAAGGAATCCGTGAATCCCTTGTGATTATCGTCAGGTCATTCCCAATCGCCTGTGCGATCAAAAGCCGGTCAAAAGGGTCTTTGTGGATGTCTGGCAAGTCCTTCAACCTTTCCGCATCATATTCTGTCGGGTAAAGATACACGAATTCCTCATTTTCCAATGCTTCCTTCAGTCTTGGTATGGAAATACAAAATTCGAGGGTACCTTTTGCCTGTTTTATGGCGATCTCCCATAGAGAGGCATAACTGAAAAAACAACGGCTCGTTTCCATCAAGTCCCGGGCCGACTTGGAAAGCTCTTCGTTGCCAGTTACATACCAGATTATCGCATGGGTGTCCAGCAAGTACATCACATATACTCCGCGAATTCCTCGAGCGGCTCATCAAAATCCGGGGACATCTTGCATGGAATATCCTTCAGGCAACCGAAGCCCTTCTTCCTGCTGGAAGGAAGCTGCCGTTTCTCAGACAGGGCAAATTTAAAAAAAACGTAATCCACGTAGGAAGAGACCTCTTCCAGTGCTGTTTGCGGAAGTGACTTCAACTTGTTCTCAAGAACTGCGTATGACACGAACTGCCTCCATCCTTATTCTAGCACGGCGGGGGCAGCTTGGCTAGGGGCGGGGGGTGAGAGCCTCAGATTCCGCACTCGTCCGTGTGAGATTCAGCACCCGTCCGTGTGAGATTCAGCACCCGTCCGTGTGAGATTCCGCACCCGCCCGTGTGAGCCCCTGCACCCGCCCGGGTTCCATGCTCCCCTAGTTGCGGGTGATCCTGAAGCTCGCGTTTGTGTTTGCGCTCCTATTCGCCCGTGCTTCGGTGATGAACGAGTCCCAGTCCGGATACTCGGTGCTGCCGACCTTCATCTCGGAGACGGTGCAGTTGGGGTCAACACTTATGTTTCCCTCGACGTTAAAAACACACTCAATGTTCCCATGGGTGCCGTCCCGAAACCCCAGCTCCAAGGTTCCCGTTGTAGACGTGGAGAAGATGACGTTTATTGTACCTCCATCCGTCGAGCCGGAGGTTTCGTCGCCAAAGAACTTTATGCCTCCGTGGTTGTACCCGATGCTCTTGTTCGTACCCCGGATGTCCATGTAGACGGTCGTGGTCGAGTCCGTAAAGGAGTTCTTAAGCTTTATTGCAGAGGACCAAGTGCCAGCAGAATAAGTAAAGTCCTCCATATCAAAAAGATAGGAATGGCCACTGCCATCTTCATCAATGAAGTCAATGAAGTCCGGAGGGCTGGGGTTGCGCTTTTCCTCATACACACCCTGCCACCTGGCGTAGGCATCGGCATCTGCCGTGATGGCAGCGCCAAGGGAGAAGGGAGTCGTCAAAGAGTCATCCGTATACCAGCCGTCGAAGAAGGCCGGAGTGCCCGGATGCCTTATGACCGGGGGGCTGGCCTTGCTGTCATCCCAGACACACTTTCCGTCCGCATCCGTCCCGTCCCAGACGGAGCTGCCGTCCAGAACCGGCAGGGTCGCAGCGACGGTTGAGCTGTTACTCATAAAACAGACCGTATGGAGCTTCGGCTCAAGGGTAAGCGCATAGGTCTTCTCCACGTTTTCGCCGGTGTCTGCCCTGCTCACCTTGCAGCCTATCGTGTAGTTGGTCCGCACGGTCGGCATCGAGGCGATGTCCGTTATGCCCAGGTTCGGCAGGTGCAGGTCCACCGTGCCGTCGTCGAAGTCCGTCCCCAGGGACACACCGTCCACCGTCCAGTCGTAGCTGTAGCCGCTTGCGGCAAAGTCGTCCGCCGTCGTCCCCGCGGGAACGGCAACAGGGCTGGCAGAGAAGGTAAAGAGGGCCGACCCCAGCGTGTCCGTTGTCGTCGGCAGATGCGAGGCCGACAGGTAGTGGACCTTGACGCTCCCGCCTGAGCCGTCCGCTACGGCAGTGGACGCGGGGATGCCAATCTCCAGCGTGACCTCAAAGGGCGGGATGCGGGGCAGGAAGTACACCGTGACCGGGTCTCCGGCCACATCATCATAGCCCGGGCAGTGCGCCGTACAGCTGATGATGACGGACTCGGGCAGTGCGCTGTAGCCCACGCTGCCCAACCTGGTGATGCTCTGGCTTCCGGGCGTTCCGTTTATGTCCATGCCATTAACGGTGTAGACGAGCGTGGTGCCCGCGGGCATGTCCGCCGAGTTGGAGATGCCCAGGCTGAGCGTGGTCTTGCTCATGTCGGTGTTGCTCGCTGCTATGTAGGTGTTCTCAGCTCCCGTCACCGCCGGGCCGTTGCTTAATATATCCAGCAAGGGTTTGGGAAGAGGCGGCACCTCTATGTTGGCAAGGCCGGTTCCGCTTGAAGTGCTCGTGATTCCGTCTTCATCGATATAAGTTGCCGACACCGTCACGGCCGGCGTATAGCTTCCGCCACAGGTCGGACGCCCGCCAAGCAGGGTGTCCAAATCCACGCTCACGCTATCCCCGCTCCCCAAGGGCGTTCCGTCCGCCAGCGCCCAGCTGAACGACAGGCTGCCCGTCTCGAGAGGCATCAGCCCGGCAACCGAGAAGGCCACGCTCTGGCTGGAGCTGCCTGTCATATCGTAAGTGATGCTCGTCGGACTGGCGCTGACCGTCAGCGGATCAGGCAGACGCCAGACATCGTCCTGCAACAGGCTGATGCTTATGTGGCTTGCCCCGCCATTTACCGTCTGGGTCTTGCTGCCCGCGCACACCACCGTACCGCTGGCTCTTTTTACGATGACGCTGACCGTCACGGTCGCCCCTTCCTCTATCTGCGGAATCTCAAAGCAGACGTTGCCGTCGGAGCTGTCAGTGGCATCCGCCGTATAGGCGATGCCGTCCCCGATGATGGTGAGAGTGACGGAGCCGCCATCTGGCAGGCCTATGTCGGATGCGGACAGGGTTATCGTGCACGTGCCAGGAAGGACGCTTTCGGGATCGTCTTTCGGAGCCGATATGATGTTCGCAATGCTGTCGGACTGATCGGAGTTGGACAGGGTAAGTATGTCGTCCGCCGTGATTGTGCGGCCATTCTTTTCTGCCTGGGAAGCGGATGAAGACGAATCTTGGGCCGGGACGCCGGCATCCGCCAGCACATACACTTCACCGGCAGAATCGGCACTGCCTCCGTTGCCGTTGCAGGACGCCAGGCAGAACGGAAGCAGCAGGAATGAGAACATGAGAATTACAAAAGAGAACAGCCCTTTTCCGCTCAACTTTTCTACCACTTAAAGCACACATCGGGAAGCCGAAGATACGCTGCTTCAGAATATCACACTTGCGGCATAAAAACAATAACAGAAAAAAGGGGACGGCGCTCAGAAAGCCTGGCGGCTCCAGTCGGCAATGTAGTCATCCAGGCTCTTGCGGGCCTTCTCTGCCTGGCCTTCTGCCGGAGGATCCGCCTGGCAGTTCTCCATCAGGAAGGGGATGATTATCTTGTCCTTGAAGATGCTGAAGCGGGAAGGCAGGGCCTCGGGAAGGATCAGCTGGTCCTCCAGGGGCATGTTGCCCAGCAGCTCATGGTAGAACACGGGGAAAAGGACGGCGTTGACGCTCTTAATGGAAGAAAAGCCTCCGGCTATGCCGAATTCATGCGTGTCCAGCGCCATGTTCCTGTAGCGTTCCATCATGGCTTTCTGGGATTCCTCCTGAAAGAACCACTCAACGAAGATTTCCGCCTTGTTGGGATTGCGGGCCTTCCGGTACAAGCCAATGCACACCATGTCATCCTCGATCATGATGCCGCTGCCGTTGGACACCCACCTGAACGAAAGCCTGGAATCCAGGTCGTCGTCCATCGTGTAGAACTCCCGGCTGTTCATGTAGGTGAAAAGGCTGCGCCCCTCCGACAGCCACTTGCTTTCGGGCCTGTAAAGGTAGCGGAACTTGAAATCCTGCTCGTCCGAGGAGGAGTTGTGGTTGGAAAGGGTCCAGTTCCGCAGGTAGCTCACGGTGGAATCCAGGGCCTCGCGATTATACGTGAAGGTGCTACCGCCTTCCGCAAAGGCCGCCCCCCTCGCCTTGGCCGCAAAATAAAGGAAATCCTGGTCCCAGGACGGGGCGAAGCCCATGTTCTGGTATACGCCCTTGTCGTCCGCCTTTGAGAATTCGGCGTCCGCCTCCCATATCTGGTTCAGGGTGAGTATGTGGCTGCCCTTGACGAAGGAGGCGTTTGCCTCGTCAAACACCACGGCAGGAAGGTTGAAGCTGACGGGAATCAGGTACTGGGTTCCTCCGACGGAGCCGTAGCCCAGGAGGTTGGCGTAGAACGCTGACCTGGACAGCTTGTTCTGGCTGAAAAATTTTTCCAGGGGCGAGAAGTTCTTCTTGAGGGAGGAGGTCTTGAGCCAGGAGCCTATCACAAGGTCGGGCAACTGCTCGTCACGGGCGGGGGGAAGGGAGCGGGCGACGCTGTCCTTGTAGACCAGCACGGCCTTTATGTCGTGGGTGGCGTTGAAAAGCTCTATGCAGGAAGCCATCTCCGCCCGCTCGCTCCAGATTACCAGCGGATCGTCCCTGCCGCCGGCGCAGGACGCCAGCAGGAGCGGAAAGACGGCGGCCAGCAGCCCCAGCGCGCGGAAGCGTGCCAAAAGCAGGGACCGGGCGGGAAGCCCCGCCTTTCCCCGGCATGAAAGACTATTTTGAAAGCCGGCCGGCCTCTTCGTAAATAGCGCTGTAAACGGTGTCAATCTGGTCCTCTTCAAGGCTGCTGAATGCGACGCGTAGGGTGTGCGAGTCAATGGCTATTGTACCGATTCCGCGATCCTTTAGCAATGCCTGCCTGAGCTGCTCCGCATCCACGCCCTTCGTGTCAAAGGCCATGAAGTAACCGGAGTTGAAGGGCAGGGCCTCCAGGGGGCCGCCCGCATGGGAGTTCACGAACGCGCGCACCTTGCGGTAGCGGGCCTCCAGGACTTTCCTTAAAGCGGCTTTCTGGTTCTCGAATTCGGGGTCCTTGAAGGCGCGCAGAAGGAGGGACTGGGGCACGGTGGAAGAGCATGACACGGACGAGCGGATTGCGCCCATCAGCTTCTTCACGAGGGCGTCATACTGGGCTTCGGTCATGCCCTTGCCGGCGAAGGTTATGAAACCGCAGCGGAAGCCCCATGCGAAGTCCTCTTTGGTGGGGCCGTCAATCTTGGCGGCCAGCACGTTCTCGCTCAGGTCGGCGAGGTACGCGAAGAGGGACTGCCTCTCTATGTCATCCTCATAGTCCAGGCCGAAATACGCGTCGTCGCACCAGACCATGACCTTGACGCCTTTGTCAGCAAGGGACTTCACGTGAGCGACCAGCTGCTTCGCTTCGGCAACGGTCGGGCTGTAGCCGGAGGGGTTCTGGGGGAAGTTCAAAAGGACACGGACGGAGCCTCCGGCGGCTTCCTCGTCCATCCTGGCCTTCAGCCCCTCTATGTTGAACTTGCCGTCCTTGAACATCTGGAACTGGACGAAGGGCGCGTTGCGCCTGGCGTTGGCAATGAGCACGTAGTTGTCCCACGAAGGATCCCCGGCTATGAGCGAATGATCCTCATCCAGGAAGAGGTCGGCCAGATATGAGATTCCGGCGGTGAGTCCCGGCACAAGGGCGGGGAGGGAAAAGAGCTTGCCCTTGAGCGAAGGGTTCTTGCGGATGATGCTCTCCTTCCATATGGCGCGCAAGTCGGGGTTGCCGGCCGTGGGCGCGTAGGCGACCAGCTCGCGGGAGCTGAGCGCGGGCACTATATCCTGCACGGCGGAGAGGGCCACGGGGGAACCGTCAATGACGGTCATGCCTATAGTGCCGTTGGCCGTCTTGCCAAGCTTCTTGGCCTCACCGCTCTGGGCTATGATTCCCTTGGGGAAATAAAGCCGCCTGCCCATGTCGGAAAGGAGGCTTCCCGCAGTCGTGCCCGCAAGGGCGTCGTTCAACTCTTGTGCCAGTTCGTTAACCATAGTGGGAATATTATCTTGAAATCGCGGGAAGCTGTCAAGATTTTTATTCATTTTCACGGGTTTTTCCTGCATATTTATGCAATTTCAGACTGCGGAGCCTCAACCGCCCGCGTCAAGGACAAAAGGCGGGGGCATCAGGGGCATCAAAGGTACGCGCGGATGGCATGAGAGCGGGCCGCGTCAGGCGCGCGGACGGCCTTATTGACAATGCAGGCTCATTATAGTATTAATAAAATATCTTCCAATGCTCTGCCTGTGCTATCTAGTCCTGTCCACGTCCATAATCACGCTCGCCCACATAATCCGCATATACCGATGGGCCCTGTTCATAGACGTGTACGAGAAGCCCGACACCGGAAGGCTTCTCAGGTCCTTCGCCATAGGCAACGGCCTGAACATGATACTCCCCCTCAAGCTGGGGGACCTCGTGCGCGCCTGCATATCGGGGCGCAAGATGAAGAACGGGAAGACGCTGGGACTTTCCACTGTGATAATAGAGCGCTACCTGGACATCCTCGCGGTGGGGCTGGTGTTCACGTCGCTCAGGCTCATACGGCCGCCGGAAGCAGAGCTGCGCGACACGATCTCCTTCTACATGGCGTTCGCGGCGGGCCTGTTCATCATATCCATGGTTTTCCTCGCCCTGAAAGGGGTCGCAAAGCGGGGGGCCAAGCTAGTGGCCTCCGTGTTCAACCCGAACATCGAATTCAGGATACTCAAGTTCTTCTGGTCGCTCATACAGAATTTCAAGGACATAGCCAAAAGGATAAGCAAGGCCAGGCTCATCCTGTACACAGTCCTGATGTGGGCGCTGTACATCCTCTCGTATTTCTTCTTCGCCAAGTCCCTGAGCGTGCGGGGAACAGACTTCTCGTGGGAGGACATATTCACTTTGCTGTTCGCAAAGAGCAGCATAAAAAGGCCGGGCGGCTACGACTTCATGTCCACTTACAAGGATGCCTCCGCCCTGTATATCGCCTACATGGCGGTCCAGCTCGCAATAGTCCTCCTCATTTCGTTCGCCGGGCCCGGCCAAAAGGCCCCTGACGAGAGCGCCGACAGGAACAAGATAAACCTGCTCCCGCACACGAACCAGGAGGAAAGGCTGCGCTTCCTGGAGCTGTATTTCTCCGACAGGCACAAGGACTACATACGGAACTACCTGCGCATAAACCAGGACATTCTCATCATCCGGGACTATTCCGCGGGGAGCAACGCGACGACGATGCTGTGCATGAATTCCAGCGGCCAGTTCTTCAGGAAATACGCCCTGGGCAAGGACGGCGAGAAGCTGTACGAGCAGGTCCTGTGGCTGGACCGCTTCGCAAGCCTGCTACCGCTCCCCGAGGTCATACGCCGGCAGAAGGCGGAGGACTTCTGCTATTACGACATGCCGTTCCGGAGCAACGCGGAAGGCCTGTTCAGCTACGCGCACTCCATGCCGCAGGAAAAGACATGGAGCATACTGGAAGGGGTATTCACGGCGCTGGAGCGGTCGCTGTACAGGACCGACAGCAGGAAGTCCGACCGGGACACGGCCGGAAGGCACATAGACCAGAAGGTCCGCGCGAACATCGAGAAAATCATGGGCGCGAAATACCTGCGGCCGCTCATGAAGTATGACGAGATCCTGATAAACGGAAAGGCGTACAAGAACCTTCCCCGTTACATGCGCATGCTGGAAAAGGAGCACCTGCTCGACGTCTTTGCCGGGGACGAGTATTCCGCCATACACGGGGACCTCACGGTCGAAAACATAATCTGCGTGAGGAATTCGGAAGGCAGCGACGGCTTCTACATAATAGACCCCAACACTGGCAACATACACGACAGCCCGAACCTTGACTATGCCAAGATCCTGCAGTCCATAGGAGGGGGCTATGAGTTCCTCATGATGACGCAGAATGTGGAAGTCACGGGGAACCGCATCAATTTCATAGACACGAAGTCCCAGGTGTACACCGGCCTGTACAAGCGGCTGGACGATTACATGCGGGCCAGCTTCAGCCAGGAAAAGTGGCGGAGCATCCACTTCCACCACATAATACACTGGCTGAGGCTCATGCCATACAAGATAGAGAAGAACGGGATCCGCTCGGCCCTTTTTTACGCGGGACTGCTGAAAGTCCTTGACGACGTGTCGCAGAAATTCGGGGAAGACGCATGACGAAGACGAAGCTCGCGATGTTTGACCTGGACGGGACGCTGTTCGACACCCGCCGCACAAACTGGCTCGCATACCGGGAGGCCCTGTCACCGTTCAGCACGGACCTGGACTTCCGTTATTTCTGCGATGAATGCAACGGCAGGCATTACAGCGCGTTCATCCCGGCCCTGCTGAGGGGCGCAGGACACGCGGAGGACACGATCGCCGGGAAGGCGGAGAAAGTGCATGAAAGGAAGAAGGCCCTCTACGGCTCCTTCCTTCCGGAGAGCGTGGAGAACGCGCACCTTTTCAACCTTATCAGCCTGATGAGGGAGGAATACCACATAGCGCTGGTCACCACGGCGTCCCGGAAGAACTGCGAGGAAATCCTAGCCTTCCACAAGAGGACGGGCGACTTTGACCTGATCCTGACGGCGGAAGACGTGGAGCGCAAGAAGCCCGACCCGCAGGGCTTCCTGCTGGCGATGGAGCATTTCAAAATCAAGGGGGCGGACAGCCTGATTTTTGAGGATTCCGCGGACGGCCTTGCGGCCGCGGAGGCAAGCGGGGCCACGGTGTTCGCCGCGAAGGGATTCGCATAAGCCTGGGCCGGGCGCAAGACACGGGCCGCAGGACATAATCCGGCGCAAGGCGCGCGCGGAGAGAAACCTGGCGCACGAGGCAGGGAGCCTGGCGCGGACGGCCGCAGGGCAGCGGCACTGCCAGCATGGCGGGCACAGGCGGCGCGGCATATTTGGGAAAAACACAGCGAGGTGATTATATGAAGATAAGCATGGGCCGGGACATCACGAACAAAGTCCACTGGATCCTGGACAACCTTCTTCCCCCGATCATGAGGGAGAGCAAATTCCTGATGGGAATACTTGCATGGGGCATTTACGGGAAATACGGGAAGTATTACCTGAATTTCAAGGAGAACGGCAAATACCTCACGATGAGCGACGAGGACTTCAAGCACTATTACGAGATGATAGAGCCCATCATCACAAGGCCCACGGACATAAACAACGCCTGCATGAAAAAGCTCCTGGAAGAAAGCGGCGGATGGGGCGGCGCAAGGGTGCTTGACATAAGCTGCGGGCGCGGCTACCTGTCAAAGGAGCTCGTGGCGCACAACGAAAAAATATCCGTGGTGGGATGCGACATAAACATCCCCAAGGCGCTGCTGGACTGCCAGACCGACAGGCTCAAATTCGTCAGCGGGAACATTGAGCACCTTGACTTCGGGGACAAGAGCTTCGACATAGTGATAAGCACGCACACGCTGGAGCACGTCATCAACGCGAAGCAGGCCTACAACGAGCTGAGGCGCGTCTGCAAAAAGAAGCTCATCATCATAGTGCCGTGCCAGAGGCAATACAAGTACACGATGGACTTCCACGTCCAGTTTTTCCCGTACGAATTCTCCCTGCTGCAGTTCACGGGCAATTACGGCGCGAAATGCGTGAAAATCGGCGGCGACCTATGGTACGAGGAGATGATTGAGGGCTGACGGGAACTGGCAGAACAGCCGCAGACGGAACACAGCGGCTCACCACAAACGGGGGCGCAACGGAAAGGCCAGCCCGCGCAATTTTAGGAGGAAATGATGGACAGGAAGATCCTTGTATTCATACCCATGTACAACTGCGAGAAGCAGGTCGTGCGGGTGGCGGACCAGCTCGCCGGCCCCATGGCACCGTATATAAGCGGGGCCGTCTTCGTGAACAACCGCAGCACGGACGGCGGCGAGGCCGCGATTGTCGAAAAGCTGAAGTCAATGCAACTGCCCTTCCCCGTCAAGGTCCTGCGCAACTGCGAGAATTACGGCCTGGGCGGGAGCCACAAGGTCGCGTTCAACCACGCGCTTGACAACGGCTATGACTACGTGATAGTCCTCCACGGCGACGACCAGGGCAGCATAGATGACTTCCTCCCCCTTGTGCGGGACGGCCGCATACAGGAGCACGACTGCTGGCTTGGCTCGCGCTTCATGAGGGGCTCGAGGCTGCCGGGCTACTCAAAGTTCCGCATATTCGGCAACAAGGTCTTCAACATCATATTCTCGGCCGCGACCGGGAAGCGGATCCGGGACCTGGGGGCGGGGCTGAACCTTTACTCCTGCAAGATGCTCGCGTCCAGGTTCTACCATACATTCCCCGACAACCTGACCTTCAACTGCTACATGCTCTTCGCCCTGGCAAGCTACAGGCAGGACCACGCCTTCGTGCCCATAAGCTGGAGGGAGGAGGACCAGGTCTCGAACGTGAAGATGGCGAGGCAGGCCTTCCAGACCCTGAAGATGGCCGCCGGCTATTTCTTCGGGAGGGGGAGGTTCCTCGCAAAGGACGCCCGCGTCAGGCAAATCGACGCCTATGCCTCCGAGACGGTCTTCGAGCAGGAGGCCCGTATATGAAACTGCATCTGGTCATGCCTATGGGTGGCGGGGGTACCCGTTTCGGCAACAGGGGCTTTGACGTGCCCAAGCCTTTGATAGAAATATACGGGAAGCCCTTCTTCTACTGGGCGGCGCAGTCGGTCGCCAAATTCACGGAGCTGTCGGGAATCAGCTTCGTCGTGCTGAAGGAGCACG
>CAMNGY010000004.1 GCA_946538795.1 uncultured Treponema sp. | reverse complement strand
ACAGCGTGGTGCTGCGGACGGGGAGCCTGTCCCAGAAGTACGGGCGCGGCACCCATACGACGACAAAAGGCTCCCTGATGCACATAAAGCTGGACGAGGCCCTGACCGGCGGCGTGAAGGGGGTGGGGGCGGACATCATCGACACGCCCGGCGTGCGCCGCTTCCTCCTGCATGACGTTATTCCTGACAACCTGGCCCTCTATTTCCGCGAGTTCAGGCCCTTCCTGGGCAAGTGCACGTTCGGCATGAGCTGCTCCCACATAGGGGAAGATGGCTGCGCGGTCAAGCAGGCGGTGCAGGACGGGCACATCAGCCCCCTGCGCTACGACAGCTGGATGCGGATATACAACGAGCAGAGGAGCGGACGCTTCGAGGACTAGCGGATGAAACGGGGACGTGATGGCCGGCAGGCCGAGAATCTGCCCAAGATACGGAATATCCCGCTCTACGCATACGGGCTGCTTGCCAAGCTTGTGGGGGCGGTGCTTTTCGCCGTCATATCCGTCCTGACGGCCCTTTTCCTGCTGCTTCTAAGGCTCCTGCGGCGAAAATGGCCCGTGTTCGGCAATCTCTCTCGTATGCTCGTCGCTTTTTCCTGCCGCCTGCTCATATTTTTGCTCCGCTGCATCTTCTTCATGAAGCTGAAAGTGACGGACGAGAACAAAAAGAAGCTCAAGGCCCTCAGGTCTGCGGTCATCGTCGCCAACCATCCTTCCGTCCTAGATATGCCTGTCCTGCTTTCCCTTGTGCCGCGCGCATCTCTTATCATTCCCCCAAAATCCCGCTTCCCGCTGAGCCTGCTCAAAGGACTCTACCCGGAAGCTTCCTCGTGGCAGGGCATGCTCAGCGCTTGCCGTGCTGACATCGCCCGGGGGGGCAACATCATCATCTTCCCGGAGAGGCACCTGACCCCGCGTTCGGGCACGAACCCCTACCGGCGGACGGCGGCCAGGCTCTCGCAGGAGTTAGGCTGTCCTGTGCAGCCCCTTTACATAGGGGGAAGCGACAAGCGTGGCCTGGGCAGTCCGGCCGCTCCCCTTGCCTACTGCCGGACGGGGCTGTATGCCTATGAGGTCAAGCTTCTGCCGCAGATTCCGGCGGGCAGCTACGGCGAGATGAAGGAGCGCGAGGCCTCCGTCGCCATCACAAAGAAGATGCACGACGAGATTTCCGCCGAAGCTTACCTGAGCGACTACCAGATTGTCTGATGAGCACCCTTTCCCTCGCTGAAAAGATTTATGCCGCCGTCCGGCTGATACCCCGGGGCAAGGTTGCCACGTATTCCCAGATTGCGGCCCTTGCGGGCAACTGCAACTTGCGCCGCTACGTGGGGAACGCCCTTCACAAGAACCCCAGCAACGGCGCGACTCCCTGCCACCGGGTCGTCAACGCTCAGGGCCGTTGCTCGGGCAGCTTTGCGTTCGGCGGCATCCTTGCGCAGCAGGAGAAGCTTGAGGCGGAGGGCGTCGCTTTTACCGGCGGCCACGTCGATATGGCTCGCTTCTGCATTACGGAGGACGATTTTCAGCGTATGCGGACGGAAATGGATTTGGCGGGAAACGGTGCAGCAGGAGATGGGCTTTCGGGAATGAGCCTCTCATAAAATACATTGCTTTTCTGTCCAAGCGCGGTTACAATGATACTATGAAAGATTACGTAAGCTGGGCCATCATGGCCCCCGGACGGATTGCCGCCAAGATGGCGGAGGCGATGAACGGAGAGGCAGGGACGGGCAGGATACGCCTCCATGCGGTGGCGAGCAGGAACCTTGCGCGGGCGGAGGAGTTCGCCAAAAAGTGGAACTTCCGGAAGGCATACGGTTCCTACGAGGAGCTCCTTGCCGACCCGGATGTGGATGCTGTATATGTCGCCAATCCCCATGCCTTTCACCTGGAGTCCGTCGCCGCCGCTCTGGAGGCCGGGAAGCACGTCCTTTGCGAGAAGCCTGCGGGCTGTTCCCGGGACCAGCTGGACAGGATGACCTCCCTTGCCCGGGAAAAGGGGCGTTTTTTCATGGAGGCGATGTGGACGGCCTTTAACCCCTGCATTGCGGAAGTCCGCAGGGCGATACAGGAAGGGCTGATCGGCGAGGTGAAGAACGTGGACTCCCGCTTCTGCAACCGCAATCCCTATGACCCGGACGACAGGAACTATTCGCCCAAGCTTGCGGGCGGCGCGCTGCTGGACCTGGGAATATACGACATCTACTTTGCGATGATGATTGCGGGCTTTTCCCCTGTCGTTTCGCGCAGCTCCCAGGTGCGGATGCTAGGCGGCGTGGACGCCTGGAACTCCGTCAGCCTGACCTTCGCGAACGGAATTGCAACGAGCTTCCAGAGCGCGATGGACATTCCGTCCACCGGCCCGACCCATGACGCCGTCATCTACGGGACGAAGGGCTTCATCACCGTGGAGAATTTCTTCATGGCGCAGAATGCCGATGTCCGCGTGTACACTGGCGAGGGCGGGAACGACAGCCGGATTGGGCGCGAGATACGTTGTCCCTTCAGGACGAACGGCTACGAGTACGAGCTGGTCCATGCGACGGACAGCATCCTTTCGGGCAAGACCGAATCCGACGTGCACGGCTTCAAGAAGTCGGAAGAGCTCTGTTCGGTGATGGACGCGCTCCGCGCCGACTGGGGAATGAAGTACCCCTGGGAGTAGCCCGGTCGATGGTGGAAGCGGTGTTCGCTTCTGCCCGCGGTTTCCTTTCTCTGCTGTTCTGGCGGGCGCGCATGGAAATAGAACAGTTTCCTGCCGTTCCCGCCCTTGTCCCTGTAGCGGCCGAAGTCGTCGCGGACGGACAACATGAAGCTTAAGCGTTTTGTCACGTGAAGCTTAAGCGTTTTGTCGCGTGAAGCTTAAGCGTTTTGTCGCGTGAAGCTTAAGCGTTTTGTCGCATGAAGCTTAAGCGTTTGGTAATCAAATCAAGGAGCCTTGTAGCCAACAAATTCAGATGCTGGCCAAAAGCCGGGCCTTGCCGGTGCCTGAATCCCCGAATGCTGTAGCCCTGTGGGGCCATGGCCCGCCTATTCCCTAAAGCCCGCAAATCCGCTATACTGTCCGCTATGAGCGAAGAGAAAAGTACGAAACGTACCGTGAACGAGGACACGCTTGAAAAGCTCCTCTACCTTTCAAGGCTTTCCCCGGAAAGCACCGATATGGACACCCTCAAGAAGCAGGTTGACGACATCGTCGGCTATTTCGATATCCTTTCCAAGTATGACGACAGCGAGAATCCCTACGATGCCTACCCGACGACGACCGCCGCCGCCCTGCGTGAGGACGAGGTGGTTCCCGGCCTTGAGATGCATGACGTGAAGAAGGTCAGCGAGCACTTCCTGGACGGCTATTTCCAGGTTCCGAAAGTTTTGGGAGAAGGGGCGTAATTTCTTATGGTGAACGATATAGACAGTGTTGTGAAGGCCCTGAAGTCCGGGCAGACGAGCAGCGTTGCGCTGGTAAAGAAGTCCGTGGACACCTACGAGGCGGACAAGAAGTCCTCCCTGCCGCTCAACGCCTTCCTTGAGATATACGACGACGTGATGGCATTGGCCGAGGCCGCCGACAAGGAGATTTCCGAAGCCAGGGCCGCCGGCAGCGATGCCGTGGAAGCCCTCTTCGCAAAGAAGCCGCTCCTGGGCATTCCCTTCGCGAACAAGGACAACATCTCCGTTCTGGGCAAGCGCCTTACCTGCGCCTCCAAGATTTTGCAGGGCTACGTTGCCCCTTACAGCGCGACCGTCATAAAGCGGCTGACCGAGGCGGGGGCGATTCCGCTCGGACGCTGCAACCAGGACGAGTTTGCGATGGGCTCTTCCACCGAGTATTCCAGCTACGGGCCGACCCGCAACCCGATAAACCGCGCCTACGTCTCGGGAGGCTCGTCGGGAGGCTCCGCCGCCGCCCTTGCCGCAAACCAGGCTTTCTTTGCCCTCGGCACCGAGACCGGCGGTTCCGTCCGCCTGCCCGCGAGCTACTGCGGTGTCTACGGGCTCAAGCCCACCTACGGCGTGCTTTCCCGCTGGGGCGTGGTTGCCTACGGGTCTTCGCTTGACCAGGTGGGAATCATGGGCCACACGCCGTCCGACATTGCGACGGCCCTTTCCGTCATGGCGGGCGTTGACTTCTACGACGACACGTCGGCAGACCTGCCCGGCAAGGAGAATCTCAGGAAGCTTTCCGCATACACGGCTGACGAGTTCAAGTCGCTCAAGATAGCGATACCCAAGCAGTTCCTTGAGAGCAAGGGCCTTTCGCCCGACGTGGGCAAGGTCTTTGACGAGGTGCGCAAATGGTTCGAGGGCAAGGGGGCCAGGATAGACGTGGTTGACCTGAGCATCCTTGATGCGTCCATCGCCTCCTATTACGTCATAGCCCTTTCCGAGGCGGCCTCCAACCTGAGCCGCTTTGACGGCATCCGTTACGGGGCGCGCGTGGACAACGAGCAGGGCTACGACCAGCTCTACGTGGAGACCCGGTCCGCAGGATTCGGCCCCGAGGTCAAGCGGCGCATCATCATCGGAAACTACGTGCTTTCCGAGCAGTTCTCCGGCGACACCTACAAGAAGGGCATGTCCGTCCGCGCAAGGATCCAGCGGGAGATAGCCAAGCTCTTCGAAAGCTACGACATAATCCTCTGCCCCACCTGCCCGACGGCCTCCTTCAGGCTGGGCGAGAAGGTGGACGACCCGCTTGAGATGTACCTGAGCGACCTCTTCACGGTCTTCGTCAACCTGGCCCGCATTCCGTCCATCTCCGTTCCCTGCGGCCATACGGCGGGCACGGGCGTTGAGGCGGGAATCACCAAAGGCTTTGACGGTGAGTTTGCCAAGGCGGCGGCTCGCGGTGACAGCGACTCCATGCCGGTCGGCATCCAGTTCGCTGGCCCGATGTTCAGCGAGGAGCGGATTCTCCGCATCGCCCAGACCTGGGAAGCGGAACATGCCGGCTGCGGACAGCCGTTGCCGGTAGCCTGACTGCGATCCGGGACTGCGGGAAGCGGCTCACGGCTGCGGGCAGCCCCCTGCCTGACTGACTCACAATATGGAAGAAAAGCCCCGCGCGGCACGGAACAGGACGCTGACTATCTTGCCGGAGGAACGTGAAGCCCTCCGTGCCGGCATCGTGGACGCGGGGCAGTTCCGGCAGGACCCGGACCCGGCAGGCAAGGTCATACAGGCCGACATCTTTGACATCCTGCCCCTGCTGCCGGACGCCTTCGCCGACCTCATCATCATTGACCCTCCCTACAACCTGACCAAGGACTTCGGCGGCCATACATTCAGTGCGATGAAGGATTCCTCTTACGAGGCCTGGCTGGACTCATGGCTTCCTGCCGTGTGCGCCAAGCTCAAGGCGGACGGCAGCCTCTACCTCTGCGGGGACTGGAAGTGCTCGTCAGCCATGCAGCGAGCCCTGGAGCGGAACTTGGCCGTGCTGAACCGCATAACCTGGCAGCGTGAGAAGGGGAGGGGGGCCAAGGGCAACTGGAAGAATTCGATGGAGGACATCTGGTTTGCCGTCAAGGACCCGCGGAACTACTGTTTTGACCTTGAGGCCGTCAAGATGCGCAGGCGGGTCCTTGCCCCCTACAGGTCGGACGGAAAGCCCAAGGACTGGGACGAGGAGAGCGGGACCCGCCTGACCTGCCCGTCAAACTTCTGGGACGACATCTCCGTCCCCTTCTGGTCCATGCCTGAGAACACCGACCACCCCACGCAGAAGCCGGAGAAGCTTTACGCCAAGCTGATCCTCGCCTCGTCCCGGCCGGGCGCGATGGTCTTTGACCCCTTCCTTGGATCGGGGACTGCCGCCGTCACCGCCAAGAAGCTGGGCCGCCAGTACTGCGGTGTGGAGCTGAGCGGGGACTACTGCCTGTACGCCGCCAAACGCCTGCGCATGGCGGACACGGACAAGGAGATACAGGGCTACAGGGACGGGGTTTTCTGGGAGCGCAACAGCCTGAATGCATCGCAGACGCGGCGCAGCGGGGAAACTGTTCCGAATTCAGGCAAGTTGTGATACAATGGAGGACGGAGTTTTATGCCTGCTGTGGAATTACAGAGCTCCAAAAAATGACTTGACCTGCTGCCTTGGGTGGCAGCGCAGTGAAGGAGTAGACTCTCGGTCCTATGAAAGTAAATATAATAGAGATGCCCCTGGACTTCGGGGGCAGAAGGCACGGCTCGGACATGGGGCCGTCCGCCATCCGCCTGGCCGGAATAAAGGACAGGATCCAGTCGTTGGGGCACACCGTTGTGCCGCCGTCGGCTCCCATTCCTGTCGTTCCTCAGGAATATGCGGATGTGGGGAACAATCCCAAGGCAAAATATCTTTTGCCCATCGTGACGGCGTGCGAGTCCCTTGCCGCGCACGTGCATGCTTCGGTGTCACAGGGGGAATTTCCCCTTGTCCTGGGAGGGGATCATTCCATAGTGCTGGGAAGTCTTGCCGGCGTAGGGGCCTGGTGCAGGGAGAAGGGCCTGCGCCTGGGGGTCCTGTACGTTGATGCGCACGGGGACTTCAACACTGCCGAAAGCTCCCCTACCGGCAACATACACGGCGAGTGCCTTGCGGCGAGCGCGGGCTTTGGCCTTCCTGAGCTGGTGAACCTGTACCGGGACGGGCGCAAGGTGGATCCGGAGAACATCTGCTTTGTGGGAACCCGGGACCTGGATCCGGGAGAGAAGGCCCTGATGCACCAGGCCGGCGTGACCTGCTTCACCGTCAGCGACATAGACCGCATGGGCCTCCCCGATGTCCTTAAGAAAGTGCGCATCTTCTTCAAGACCCGATGCGACGTCGTTCACATAAGCTTTGACATGGATGCGTTTGATCCTTCCATTGCGCCGGGGACAGGGGTGCCCGTTCCCGGCGGCTTGAGTTACCGGGAGGGCCTGCTTCTCATGGAGGAGATGGAAACTCTGGGGATGGTCAAGTCAATGGAGATTGTGGAAGTGAACCCGATTCTGGATGACAGGAACAGCACTGCCCTTATGTCCGTGGCCCTTGCAGCCCGTCTTCTGGGGGAAAAGCTTTTCTGAGCCGTTCCTGCCTCGTGGTTCCCGGCGCTGGGCTGCTGTCAGTCCTGTGGCTGCTCGCTGTCCAGTGCGGTCATGAGGACCGGATAGGCGAACGTTATCCTGTTGCGCCCCTTGTTCTTGGAAACGTACAGGGCCTTGTCCGCGACATCCACCAGCTCTTCCGGGGAGAGGTTGCTGTTCATTTCCCGTGAGAATTCCGCGACCCCGCCCGAAATCGTGATTTTTATCGTCTGCCCCTGGTACTCAAAGGTGTTCGACTCTACTGTCCTGCGTATGCGCTCCGCCACCCGGCAGGCATTCCTGCCGTTTTCGCCCGAAAGGAGGAGCGTGAATTCCTCGCCGCCGTAACGGGCCGCCAGGTCCTTGCCCCGTATGCTTTTTTTGATTATCGAGGCCACCGATGCAAGGATGTAGTCCCCGCAGTTGTGCCCGTAGCTGTCATTGACTTTCTTGAAGAAGTCTATGTCGAACATTATGACCGAAAGCACTCCGTTGGAATTCAGGGATGCCTCCATCCTGTCGGACAGGATGTTGTAGAAGTAGTACTTGTACTTGAGGTGGGTCATCATGTCGGTCGAAGAGATTTCGACCAGGGAGGCGTTGTTCACGGCCACCGCGCCCAGACTGGCCAGCGTGGCAATCTGTTTTTTGTCGTAGTCGCTGTAGGCCAGCTCGGAGCCTGCGCCGAAGTCAATCCTCTCTCCCAGCAGGAGGATTCCGTTGACCCGCCTGCGGAAAATAAGCGGGACGATGAGCGTGGGCTTAAGGCTCGCTATGGTGTCCAGGTCCTTGCAGACGGGGATTTTTTCCCTCAGCTGCTCCAGCGTCACCGGGCTGGCGAAGTTGGAAAGGCTTGTGATCAGGGGGGATTTCATGGGAATGATGTATTTTTCGGAGTGATCCACCTCAAGGTTGACCGCGTTGCTTCCAAGCCGGAAGGAGCCGCTTTCCAGCGTGCCTATCGTGAACATTCCTGCCCCCGTCACCCGCATCAGGGCCATCGACGTGTACAGGATGGACTGAATGAGCTTGGGCAGCTCAATCGTCGTGCAGAGGGATTTGAAGAGGTTCAGAGTTTGTTCGAGATCGAAGATCTCCTTTTCCTGAGAATCCCCGTTCATTTATTTTGAGCCGCCCTTTTCTCCTGTGGAAAGGACTACGTAATCCTTCATTATATTGAAGAAAAGCTGCCACTGCTGGATGGTCGTGTCCAGGAACGCGAAGTTGTCCCTGTTTCTGGACGACATGGCCAGTACCTTGATGTTGGTCACGATGTCGCTCGTGGGCTTCTTTGCCTCCACGTCAATCTCCTGGACCTTGGCGTACAGGCGGTAGATTGCGGCAGCCTCGTTCTGGATTATCATCTTGGCTTCCTTGTCTATGGACTCAACCAGCGTCTTGAGCTTTGTCAGGAAATTCGCATCCTTGTGGCTGTCCCGGATGAATCCGGTGAGCAGGCTCTCATCGTAGGCTCCCTGATGCTGGAATTTCTGCTCAAAGACCTGTATATGGGCCAGGCTGTCGTTCACGGCATAGACCTGTGCGGCAAAATCCGACTTGTAGTCGTTCAGGTTGAAGAATCCTTCTATGACTATGTCGTTGAGGAAGGGCTTCACCTTTCCCTCAAAATAGGTCGTCAGGAAGGTCTTGAGGACCTGCATGGGCAGGATCCAGAAGAATGAGCATGGCGTGTTCTGCTTGAGCAGCTCGTTGTTCTTGTTGTTGTATGCCCCTATGTTCTCCAGGTCCCTGCCGCTGAAGAGGGTGCTGACTTCGGCCTTTATGGTTTCGTCCTGAAGCTCGTTCTTCAGGCGGCCTTCCTCAATCGTGAAGCGGTTCTCCAGGTACTTGGCGTAGCGTACCCTCTCCTCGCTCTTGTAGCTGGCCTTTTCGGGGACCATCGTCGGGTTCCCCTTCGACAGGCGGATCAGGCTGACGAGCAGCTCCGGCTTGAGCACGCCCTTGAGCACGCCCTGTATCTTCCTGAGCGCGTTCCCCAGCGTGACCTCCTCATCCGCTATGACATTGCCGCGGTTGTAGAGCTTGTAGACGGCCAGCAGGGCGTTCCCCGTGGACTTGCTTATGTCCATTCCGGCGGTGGCGTAATAAAGTTCCTGCAGGGCGTTTTCGGCCAGCTCCAGGGGAATTGACTGGAATGACGGCAGGTAGTTGTTGCTTATGCTGAAATGCTGGTCAAAAAGTTTGAGAGGCGTGATGTAGTTGAGCTTGCAGATGTCGTTCAGTTGCTTTATGTTGCTCAGCACGTCGTCGATCTTGGCAAAGTCGGGGCTTTTAAGCTCCTCTATGGCCTTTTCCAGCCTGGCCCTCTCCCTGTCGAAGTGCCTGGACAGGGAATCCGCGTTGCGGGCAGCCTCCTTGCGGTTTGCGTAGGAGAGGCTTTCCAGGATCTCCTGGGCGTTGTCCGAAAAACCCGTCATCATCAGCTGCTCGGAGAAGTGATGGTTTCGCTCCAGGTCCTCGCTGCACAGGGTTTCCGAAAGCAGGTTGTAAATGGGCTTTGTGTTCACGTAGAGAATTCTGAGGGCCTCCGCGAAGTTGGGGAGGAGCATGTCGTTCTTGTAGATTTGAGGCGTGAAGTCCTTCACCTCGTTTTCCAGCTTACGAAGGGCGATACGTTTTTTTACCTCCGGCGAGGCCGGCATGAAAAGCTCTTGGAAGAAATCTATTAAATTCTGAAATAACGCCATACTAGCATTTTATTCCATAAATGGAATTTAGACAAGCCGTTTTGCGGTTGCTCAGGAAATTTGACAGGCTGATTTCAAAAATCGGGAGGATTCATGAAAGAAAATCAGGCTTCTAGTTCCATCTTCTCCAGCTGGGCGGCCGCGACCGGGTCTTTGGGGTCTATATCCAGCACGGTCATGAAGTATTTCCGGGCCTCTTCCTCATTGCCCCTCTTCAGGGACAGGAAGCCCAGGTTGCTTATGACCTTGGTGTTGTCAGGATCCAGGTTGAGCGCGTCTATGAGGCTTTCCTGCGCTCCGTCCAAGTCCCCCGTTTCCATCTGGCATATCGCAAGCTCGTTGCACGTGTCCGCGCTTTCATCCCCGCCCTCGCATTCGCGGGCTTTCTGGAAGGCCATCTTTGCCTCGGCGAACTGCTCCAGCCGGCGCAGGCCCCAGCCCAGCAGGAACCATGCGTTCCAGACGACGGGATTGTCCTGTATGAAGCGGCGGATCTCCACAAGACCGTCCGCCTCCCTTCCGGAGGAAATGAGCTCGTAGGCCTTGTGGAAGCGCTCGTTCTCCAGGTTGCGGTTCTTTATCTTCTCCAGGGTTTCCTGGGCGCGCTTTATCTTGTACTCGCCGTTCTCGCCCAGATCCTCTTCCTTTGCGTCCGACATCAGCGCCAGGTAGCTGTCAAAGCAGGCCTTCGCATCCGAGAAGTTGTGCTTCTTTAAATAGAAGAAACCTGCGTTGAAGAACGCGTCGGGAACTTCCTCCTCGCTGTCCAAAAGGTCCTTGTAGTATTCCTCCGCGCTGGAGTCATAGGCGTCCGCATCGTCATAAAGGGCGTTCTTACGGTAGTTGTCGGCCCGCTGGTCAAAGAAAAGGGCCATGTTCAGGATTATGGCCTTGTCCTCGGGGTCAAGCCCGTGCAAGGCAAGCCATATTTCCTCTGCCAGCTCCCAGTCCTCGTTCCGGGTCTTGAGTATGGCGGCTTCCGCCAGCTCGCTCTTTATTCCCGGCCGGGCTTCCGAGAGAATCTTCCTGTAGTAGTCCAGGTGCTCGTTCTGCCTGTCGTAAGCCAGCACCGTCAGGATGCCTGAAAGCACTTGCTCCGGGGTAAGCTCCTTCATGTCAAACCGGCCGGCCTCCTCTTCGTCCTTCTTCTGGACGGGGAGGGGAATCTCGGAGGACAGCTGCATCGCGTGAGGGGAAAGCTTGAATCCCTCCGGAAGCTTTATGAAGTATACGGAATCCAGAGGGGAGGCGGGGTTCATATTGCTCCGTCAGCAGGGGCCGAGGATGCGTCGGACTGCTGGTTCAGGTCGGCCTTCCTGGCCGAGGTAAGGTAGTTGTTTATGTGTATCTTGTAGGACAGGGAGAGCGTCGCCTCATCGTATTTCACGCTGACAACGACCATGTCCTTGCGTCCCTGCACTTCCGCCGTGTTGGTGATGGTCCCCTTGAGCTGTATGATCTCATGCGGGTCATCGAATTCCAGCGAGAGCTGGACTTCCTTGCCCATGAGGTATTTTGCCATGCCCAGGATGATTATCTTTGCTCCGCCGAAGGAAATGTCGCGCAGGATGCAGCGCCGTGGGACATTCTGTATGATGGCCACACATTCTTCCTTTGGAATGCCCAGCTTGCGGCAGCTTTCGGGGTTTATGGGGATCCTGTCCTCCTTGCGCTTGAGGGCGTTGTCGTTGGCTTCAAGCAGGCGGCCCATCCTCTCTATGAGGTCTTCCGGCGGCCGCTGCGTATAGGTCAGGGTGACGATGACAAGATCCTTGCTGTTCATGTACGGGACTATTTCCTTTACCTTGCAGGAAAGGAAGATGCTTATCTGCTGCCCGTCCTGCTTGTAGAAGCAGATTCTGAGGCTCAGTCCCGCGGGAGGATTAGGGGTAGCGAGCTTTTCGTAGGCCCCGCCTTTGGTTCCGATTATGATGCGGGCAAGGGAGAAGGACATGGAGTTTATGATGCAGGCCCACTGTCCTTCGGCGCACTTCAGGAAAATCTGCCTGGGATCAAGTGCGATGGTCTTGATAATATCCTTTGTAAACGCGATTTCTGTGTCTTTGTAATTCTCGTAAAACTTCGTCAGCAAAGTTGCATTCGTCATAGCCATAAAGCCAATGATATAATATAAATCGATACTTGTAAAGGTAGGACGGCAAGTCTTTTTGCCGGCTTCCGGTGCCTTGGCCCGGGCGTTTACTGACGGGCGCGCGATGCGAACGCTGGGCTGTCCGCACTGCGTCCGCGGTCCTGGCCGCCCCGCCTTGGGCCGGTCAGTCCCCGTTGCGCCTGTACAGGGCGAATTTCCAGCCCATGTACTCGTATTCCTTCTCTATGTGGAAGTCCGCGCTGGCGGGGAGCAGGGCGGCGGAGTCCTGGTAGGCGAAGAAGCGGTCCGTGGCCTGGATCTGGCCGTTGACATGCTCCAGATAGATGGGGTTCCTGTCAAACATGATGTCCACCCAGTCTATGACGTGCACGCCGGGATCCCTGCCTGTCACCGAAAGCAGCTCCGGGACCCCGCGTCCGAAGGCCAGCGTGCCTTCGCCCATGTCGCCGTCTGTTTCCTGAGCGAATTTGGCCAGGCTTTTGACTTGCCAGGCCGTGGCCCGCCGGTCGGTAAGGACTTCCTTCATGCCTGCGTTCCCCAGCATGAACGTGGAAAAGACTGAAAGCAGGAGCAGGCTGAGGGCCGGTCCCAGATTCAGCCGCGGCTGGTCCGCGACGAGCCTGTCCAGCAGAGGGGCCAGCAGCATGACGAACTGGAAGAAGACGATCGTGATGTTCAGCTGTACGGGGTTGTTCATGAAGTAGCCCATGAGTCCAAGGGCTGTCACCGCGATGCACAGGAAGGCCGTGGCTTTCCCCCGTCCGTCGGGCACGCGCAGTATCCTGACCGCGAGGACCGCCGCGCTTGACAGGAGGAAGAGAAGCACCGGGAGCCATGTCCTGAGGAGGTCGGGGAGCGGGGTCTTCACCGCGATGCTGCCGTATTCCCCTACCAAAGGGTACAGGAAGCCCGTCAGCGACACCCCTTGGCCGCTTGTTAGCAGGTCGTAGGCCAGCACCACAAGGTATCCGGCCAGGACGGAAAGGATGGCCAGCAGGGCGCAGGCCGCAAGGCGCAGGATGTTCGCGGGCGAGACCGGTGCGGAAAGGTCCGCAAGGCTCAGGAATACATAGAGCGACGTAGAGAGGATGCAGACAAGCCCCGTTTCGGGACTCCACAGGAAGGCAGCCGCCGCCAGCGCATACAGGGCCGCAATTCTGCCCCTGCCCGGCCTCTTGTCTCCTGAAGCCAGCATGAATGCGCTGATTATGGCGGGGAACATGACCCTGTGGGGGATGGGCTGAAGGGAGACGTCCTTTACGAAGAAGAGCTTCTGCACGTACATCAGGAAGACATCCCCCAAGGACAGGAGCGCGATGATGAACACCCCGTCGTTCCTGACGGATCTGTCCACGACGTAGAGGGTCGCCAGGAGCGTTACCAGGCTGGCCAGGGCTATGCAGCTGGCTATGGCCATGTTGTAGGGCATGCCCAGCATGCGCAGTATGCGGCAGGGCAGCAGGAAGAAAATCGCGT
Source organism: uncultured Treponema sp. (assembly GCA_946538795.1). Lineage (GTDB taxonomy): Bacteria > Spirochaetota > Spirochaetia > Treponematales > Treponemataceae > Treponema_D. Next base: position 4,168 of record CAMNGY010000004.1, on the reverse strand, counting down.
AGTGCCCGTAGAATGGTTTGTTCAGCTCGCCCAGGGGGGCCAGGTTCAGGACATCGCAGATGGAGCTGTAGTATGCGTCCGCGTGGAAGAAGGTGTAGTCGCTGTAGAAGATGTTGGGAACCCAGGTCGTCAGGGCCAGAAGCAGCACGTATGGCAGGGATATGATGAGGCGGGCCAGGGGCCTGCGCCTGTTTTTCCCCAGAATCCTTACGAGGCCGTAAGCGGCCGCCGTCGTGCCGGCCAAAAGGAGCAGGTAGGAGGGGAGGGGAATCTGGTAGCGGAAAAGGGATGCGTTGAAGTCCGCCCCCTCGTTGGACTTCCCCTCACGGAAAAAGCTGAGCAGGAGCAGGGCTGTGACGGCCAGCAGCGCGGCAAGCTCTGAGCTCTTTTCCCCGAAGGGGAGGTGCCGGCCTTTTCGTTTGCCCGCCAGGTACGACGCGACCGAATATACGGCAAAAAAGAGCAGGCTGGAGCTTGCGTAAAGGATCAGGTTGGGGACCTTGTTTCTTATGGCCCCCGCAAGGCAGGCGAATGCGAGCGAGGCGAGCAGGAGAGGGGCCGCGTTCTCATGAAGGCTTTCTGCAGGTCCGCTCTTTGTGTTTTGGCTGTCCATGGTGAAGTCCATGGCAAAAGAATATAACAGCAATCTGCCGTTTTTGCAACTGAGCAGGACGGTTTGTGCCGATGAGCGCGGCCCTGCGTGTTGTGGCGGCCCTGCGTGCTGTGTCGCCCCGGCGTGCTGTGGCGGCCCCGGCAGAGTTCCTGCTCCTTGACCATCTGTCCGAGTTCTTCTATTATATGCCTCGTGCATGATGGTTCATGCATGTAAGCCTTATGTGTGCCGACTTGAACCTGGTCCTTTCCATCATATTCCAGCTAGCCTTCATTGCCGCCGGCCTGTACGGATGCGGCCGGGATCCGGAGAACCGCTCCTTCATGTCGCGCGACTACACGCTTTTCCTGAAAGCCTTCTGTTGTTTTTCCGTCATACTTGCCCACACCGGGGCGGGTGAGCGCTATTGCCTGGCCGGTTGCCTGCATTGGGTCGCAGTTACACTCTTCTTTCTTTTTTCGGGTTATGGGCTTTCCTACGGGGCCATGTACAGGGAAGGCTACCTCAAATCCTTCCACAGGAGGCTGGTAAAGGCCGCTTTTCCCCTGCTTCTGGTGCTGGCCCTTAAGCTGGCTTTCTCATGCGCGCCTTGGTCCGGAGGAATGAACTACATGCTGGTGGCCATCCTCTTTTACCTTGTGTTCTTTGTGGTCCGCTCCCTGTTCTCGGGGGACTCCCTGGTTGCGGGGAATTTCCTGTTCGCGGGGCGCTCTCAGGCGCCTGCCAGCGGCCTGGACCGGGCCGACCTTATCCTGATTGCCTTCACCATTGCGTACAGCCTTTTTACCCAGCAGTTCCATGACGCCAGAATGGCCCAGCCGGGCTTTGGTGCGGGGCTTTCATATATTCCGGCCTTGTTCGGCTGGGGATGCCAGTCATTGGGCTTTGCGTACGGGATCATCCTTGCGAAATGCCTGGGCCGGTTCAAGGCCTTCCTTTCGCGCTGGCGGAATGCGGCCGTCATCCTTGCCGGCAGCATTATCCTGCTTCCCGCTCTGGCTTACGCCTACCTGAGGATGAGGGACGTGTACTATGTCTCATGGTCGGAATATGCCCTCCGCGCCGGCATGACAGCGTGCCTCTTGCTGGCCGCCGCCGTCCTGTCGCAGGGCATGAGCTTCGGGAATCCTTTCGTACGTCTGGCGGGTGAGATTTCCAGCGAGATGTTCCTGCTGCATGGTTTCGTGCTGGAGATGCTGGAGCGGCACACCGGAATGCTCTGGGACGGTGCCGGGCTGCGCGGGGTATGGCCGGGCCTGTTCGTAATTCTGTCATACCTGCTTACGTTTGCCGCCGGCCTGCTGCTTCACCGGCTGCTGAAAAGCCTGTACAGGCTGATCGGATGGTGAGGGAGGCTTAAGGTTATGAGTACTGCTGAATCCGGGAACCGTGGTCCTGGCCTGCCCGCCCCTCATGGCGCTCAGGCGAAGGGCATACTGTGCATCGTCCTTGCGGGCGTGGGCTTCTCGCTCATGACCTTTTTCGTCCGCCTTTCCGGGGACCTGCCGACCATGCAGAAGGCTTTCTTCCGCAATGCGTTCGCCCTCGTCATAGCGGTGGCGGCCCTGATTGGCAGGCGGGACGGCTTCGTCATAGAGAAGTCCTTCGCTGCGGACATAGTCTTCAGGTGCCTGTTCGGGACGACCGCAGTGGTCGCGAATTTCTACGCGATAGACAGGCTGGTGCTGGCTGACTCCAACATGCTGAACAAGCTCTCCCCCTTCTTTGCCATACTCCTGTCGGTGCCCCTGCTGCGCGAGAGGCCTTCCGGGACGGATATCCTTGCAACCCTTGTCGCGTTTGCCGGTGCCCTGCTCATAATCAGGCCCACAGGCAGCAACATGGCCCTGGTCCCGTCCCTCGCGGGCTTGTACGGCGGCTTTGGCGCTGGCTGTGCATATGTGTTCGTCCGCAGGGCGACGGGGAAGGGGGCAAAGACCCCGGTCATAGTGATATGTTTCTCCCTGACATCCTGCCTGCTGACACTGCCCTTCATGCTCAGGAATTTCGTGCCGATGAGCGCGGCCCAGTGGCTCATGCTTGTCATGGCGGGCCTTTCCGCCGCGCTCGGGCAGTTTTCCATAACGAGCGCGTACAGGTTCGCCCCGGCAAAGAAGCTTTCCGTCTTTGATTACACTCAGGTTCTTTTCGCGGCCTTGTGGGGCTTCGTCTTCCTGGGCGAGATACCTCTGCCGTCGAGCATCGCCGGATACGTCCTTATCATAGGCGTGGCCTTTGCCCGCTGGAAAAAAGCCTCGGCGGAATGACGGGTCAGGGCAGATTGCACCCTGATTACAACGCTGGAACTGAGGGGCCTGCAATCCCTGCCCGGAAGTTCTGGTCCGGCTGACACAGGACCTGCCTTTTAAAGGCCCTTTAAAAAGGAAAAACCTGCTGACCGTTTGACAAACGGCCAGCAGGCCAAAGGAGAGGAGGATGCAGAAAACTCATACGCGCCCTGTGTGCTTGACGCATATGCAAAACTGCAGTGATTGCAACGAAGCAACTACAGGCCAAGGCAAGTTTTGCTCATGACCTGCCGTTACTGAATTACCCTTGCATAATCACTAAAAGAACCACGGGGCTTCCCGGTGGTTACATATTTTCTTTTATTTTTTTCTGCTAAAGGGCGGCTTTTTCCTCTCTCAGGTTATTTGCTCAGGTACTCGACGACCAGCTGGCCCATCTTCTTTGTTCCGACGAGCTTGCCGGCGGCCTTCACCGCGTCGATGTTCTTTCCCGCGATGTCACCGGTGCGCCAGCCGTCGGACAGGACCTTGTCCACGGCAGACTCGATCGCCTTGGCCTCCACCTCAGCGCCGAAGCTGAAGCGCAGGAGCATGGCGGCTGAGAGGATCGTCGCGAGCGGGTTGGCCAGGTCCTTGCCCCAGTCCGCGTTCACCTTACGGATCTGGCGGCCGGGATCCTGCACCCAGACCTCCGTAAGGACGCACTTGTTGCCCTCCATATGGAAGGTTTCGATGGTAAAGCGCAGGGTATCCGAAACATAGGTGTCATAAACCCGCTTGCCGGGGATGTCCAGATCATACTCCATGGGGGGATAAACCGGCAGCTCCTCTGCGGGGGCTTCCTCCCCCAGGGCGCAGGGCAGGAGAAGCAGCAGGGCCGGCAGGAGGCAGAACAATCGCCGAAGCACCGGAATCACTCCTCCCGTTTCCGCCGGGCGGCGTCCGCATCCCTGCGGGCTATGAGCCAGGCAGCGCCCACGATGCCCAGCCCCAGCAGGAACAGAATGTTCCCGATGACGGAGATCAGGGAACCGGCGTCCGTATGGATATTCAGGCCCACAATGCTGAGAATCAGTCCGGCGATCCACAGGATGCCGCCGGGCAGGATCAATCGCCTGTTCATGAAAGATTTTCCTCCGTTCAGAGATCAGTACCGGAATATTTTACCCGTTTGGCCCCGGGGCGTCAATGCGGAGGGGGGATTTCGGCGGCGGGGGACAGAAGCGCCGGGAGCCCTGCTTGTCAGTGGGGGCTGAAAAGTGTATAATAATAAGAACAATTCCGGAATTCGGGCGGGGAAGGGGAG
>CAMNGY010000003.1 GCA_946538795.1 uncultured Treponema sp. | reverse complement strand
GATTATCCGTTCTTCAACGAAGAAACGAAAAGTGTGCTGAAAAAGCTCCATACGGAAGGCACGGTGATCGGCCAGTTCTGCTGCAATAACGGGCGGGAACTGCTTTCCCTGGTCAAAAGCGGCAGGGCAAAGAAAGGAATCGGCTTTGACATTGCCGAAAACCAGGTGGCGTTCGCCAATGAAAAAGCAAAGGAACTGCAGCTGCCGTGCACGTTTGAAGCGGTGAATATCTATGATATCGATGACCGCTACCGGGAACAGCTGGATGTGGTGCTCATCACGATTGGCGCGCTCTGCTGGTTCCGCGATCTGAAGCGTTTTTTTGCGGTCGTCGCAAAATGCATGAAGCCGGGAGCCGTCATCGTGATCAATGAGCAGCACCCCTGCACGAATATGCTTGCCACGGAGGGCGAAGAGCTGTTCGATCCGGAGCACCGGACCGCGTGCCGGTATTCCTACTTTGAACACGAATGGGTTGGGAATGACGGCATGTACTACATGACGCAGAAAAGCTACCGGTCAAAGACTTTTACCGACTATAGCCATCCGCTGTCGGAAATTGTTTCGGGGATGTGCGGCAACGGAATCGTTGTGACCGACCTGCAGGAGTTCGACTACGATATCAGCGGCGGCTTTACTTCGCTCGATCACAGCGGTTTTCCCCTTTCCCTGATCATTCAGGGGAAAAGGAGTTGAGAAATGAACATAACGACGAAACAATTCAACTTACTGTCAGATATCAATGCAGTCTGGAATTTCCTTGTAGAAACGTACGACAGGGAAAATGACAGCGGACGCCCGGCCCCTTTTTTTGAATACGCACTCTCTTCGTCATGGATGGATACGTCCTATTCATTCTTGGACAGACTCTGGTTTGACGGAGACAAAGTCGTTGCGTTTGTCTACTACGAAGCGCCGGTGACGGATATCTATTTCAACGTGCGGAAAGGCTATGAATTCCTTGCGGAGGAACTTGTTGATTATGCAGTTTCCGACATGCCTCATTTTGGCGGCGAGCAGCAGTTTGTTTTATTCGGTGGTCAGCAGGCCATAAAGGATGCGGCGGCAAAGCGCGGCTTCAAACAAGTTTACGAATACACTGACCTTGTCTTTGATTTTAAGAATGAGCTGCATTACGGGCTGCCGGAAGGCTATCATTTTGTAGGGCCGGAGCATATCGACATTGTGAAGTGCTCGAAACTCTGCTGGTATGGTTTTGGCCATGGCGAAAAAGGCGAGTTCAAGGACTGGGATGCATACGATGATTCCTTGGACTGGACGCCCGCAAAATCGCACAAAAGCGGATGGAGATCATTCGTATCGCCGTCCCCGCATGCGACCCCGGAATACAACATCATAATAGCGGATACAAACGAAGAATATGTCTGTTTTGCAGGCATGTGGTGGGTTCCGCAGAATAAGCTTGCGTACATGGAACCGCTCTGCACCCACCCGGACCACCGCAGGAAAGGTCTTGCTGCAGCTACGCTTACTGAACAGTACCGCAGGATGAAAGCGCTTGGCGCAACGTGCATGACGGGCGGCGAAGATGAGTTTTACAAGAAAATCGGCTACGGAAAAGGCTCGCACTGGACATTCTGGAAGAAAGGTTAAAATGCGGATAGAGGCAGAACGGCTCCTGCTGCGGGAGTACACACCGGATGATTATGATGCCCTCTATGAAATCATGTCTGATGCCGAGACGATGCAGCATTATCCGGCTCCCTTTGACGAAGCGCGGACCAAACGCTGGATTGAATGGAACCTTGAAAACTATGCGCAGTACGGCTTCGGCCTTTGGGCGGTGGTGCTCAAGGAGACCGGGGAATTCATCGGCGACTGCGGCATCACAATGCAGAACATCGACGGCGAAATGCTGCCGGAAATCGGCTATCACATCCATAAGAAATACTGGCGGCGGGGTTTTGCAAAGGAAGCTGCCCGTGCTGTCCGCAACTGGGCCTTTATGAACACAAAGTACAATGCGCTCTATTCTTACATGAAATATACCAACGAGGGTTCCTGGCGCACAGCCATGGCCAACGGCATGAAAAAGGTGAAGGAATATCCCGATCCGAAGAATACGATTTCCTATGCCTTTGCCATCACGCGGGAAGAATGGATTTCGGGCCAAGACAAATCAGAATCACGGCGGGAATAACAAAATGCAGCGTTGCAGAAGCTTTCCTGCCGTGCTATAGTGTGGACGAAGAAGGAGCGTGCGGTGCTGGCGGCCGCTGGAAAGTCCTGTTCAAGTCTTAAAGAAGGAGTATAGCTTAGAAACTTGCGCTGGTCTCCCCGGCCCGCTGCTATTTTGAGCAGTTTCTCCGGTGGGCCCTGAGCTTTTTGAGGGCCCAGCCGTAGTGGCTCGACGTGTTGCTCACGAAATATGAGCCGAGCGACGAGTTGCCTGTCCAGCAGAAATGCTTCGCGGTAAAAAGCTCCTCGTCCGAATAGCTTCTGATCAGTCTCATGATGTCCGCATGGCTTTCCGAGAGCAGTCTCCGCGCGCTTTCGAGGCTTATTTCCTGGTTCCTCTTCCAGAACATCACGTTCATCGCGCCGTAGCTTTTCCAGTTGTATTCCGGTGGCAGGATGGATATGGCCTTTTTGCCGTCCGTCACGCCCGCGTTGTTCTTCGGGAACTGGAGCATGAGTTTGTGCCACTCGTACAGGTGGATCAGCACGTCGCGGACGTTCTTGTCGCGGCTCCAGTGGGCCTCCTTCTTGCCCGGCTGTCCCGAAAAATCGAAGGGGGTCGAGAGCTCCTCCTCCGTCATGCCGTCGATGAAAGCCATCAGCGTCCCGTAGTTCTCTTCCGCCGCTTTGAGCAGCTCGTCCTTCGTTTTAGGTCTTGGCATAGATTCCTCCTTCGATGTGATGCTTCGATTATATCACGGGCTGGGCGGCAAGGAAAGAAACGGCCTGTTGCTTTTGGAGTCAGGCCGATGCGGGCGGCCCGGGCGTTCCGGCCATTGAGGAAAGGGTTGCTTCCGTGCTATAGTGGGAACATAGTCCTGCATCATGGAAAAAGAAGGAGAAAAAAATGACGGACGCGGAAAAGCATCATCTCATTTCGTCAGCATCGCCGGACGGCTGGGAGTGCGCCAGTAAGCTATGAATAAGACGAAGCTTGCGGTGATATTTCCCGGACTGGGGTACGGTTCCGACAGGCCCCTCTTGTACTATGCGGGGAAACTCGCCCGGGAGGCGGGCTACGAGCTGGTCACGCTGTCCTACGGGGAGCTTCCCCGCGTGGAGCGTCCCGCGCCGGGAAAGCCTCTGGACACGGAGAGACTCGGTGAGTGCTTCCGCCTTGCGCTGGAGAGGTCAGCTTCCCGGCTGGACGGAGTGCTGGGCAAGGATGAGGGGGCGGAGGACAGCCCTGATATCCTTATCATATCCAAGAGCATCGGCACGGCGGTCGGGGCGGCGTGGGCGGAGTCCAGGGGAATCGTCCCCCGCCAGGTCCTCTACACGCCGGTGGAAAAGACCTTTGATTTCCCCCTCGCCCGCTCGGTCGCCTTCCACGGCACGGCCGACCCCTGGATCGGGACCTGCGACTGCGAGGCCGGGTGCAGTAAAGCGGGGGTTCCCCTCCACTTGTTCGAGGGGGCGAACCACTCGCTTGAGTGCGGGGACGTGGGAAGAGATTTGGAATTCCTCTCCAAGGTGATGAGAATTACAAGAAATTTCATTAACGGGGAGCCGTAATGAGGGTAAAAACAGGTGTAGGAATCTGCGACCACCCGGATTGACATGGTGGAAAAAGACGTTGACTTGCCGTAAAAGCTGGATTATACTTCCGTTTATTACCTAGTGGTTTAATAGAAAATAGAGGAGGAAAGCATGGCACGTCATGAGTCACTGGCTGAGCTTGTTGGTAAAACCCCTCTCGTCCGCCTGGGGGGATATGAGAAGAGGCTGGGGGTGAAGGCCCGTCTGTATGCGAAGGTCGAATATTTCAACCCTGTAGGGAGCATCAAGGACAGGATAGTTCTGAGAATCATTGAGGACGCGGAAAGGGAAGGAAAAATCTCTCCTGGAAAAACCACGCTCGTCGAATACACTAGCGGAAACACCGGGATAGCCGTCAGTGCCATAGGGGCCATGAAGGGTTACGGCGTCACCATTTACCTGCAGGACGGTGTCAGCAAGGAAAGGCTTCAGGTCATGAGGGCATTCGGGGCCAATGTGACGAGGATCAGCGATGTGCCGGAGCTGCAGGATGCGCTCAGGCAGACCAACAATGATTTCGTGGCGGCGACCGCCCTTCTTAAGCAGCACATCCGCGACAGGCAGGCGGCGGGCGAGAGCATTTTCTTCGTTGACCAGATGCTGAATCCCCTGAACGCGCAGGCTCACCACGATACGACCGGACCCGAAATCTGGGAGGACATGGAAGGAAGACTGGATGCGGTCGTCGTTGCCGTAGGCACTGCCGGTACCATCAGGGGGATAAGCGACTTCATCAAGGGTAAGAATTCCGGTGTGAAGGTTGTCGCCGTGGAGCCCGCTGCTGACGACAAGATGTTGACTGGCATACATAATTTTACGGACGTACCGGCCGAACGGGTTCCGGTCAACATAAGGGAGAGGCCTGGACTGTATGACGAAGTCCTTGTTGCGGGTCCAGAAGGGGCGTTCGGGGCTGCACGTACCGTGGCCAGAACCGACGGAATACTCGTAGGCAATTCCAGCGGGGCCGCGCTGTGGGGAGCTACGGAACTTGCGCGAAGACCGGAATTCGAGGGGAAGGACATAGTGGTCGTGTTCCCCGACACCGGCTTGCGCTATCTTTCCACAACACTGTTCGAGGACTGATGACGATTCAGCAGATACGCTACGTCATAGGGATCGCCGGGGCCGGATCGTTCAACAAGGCTGCGGAGAAGCTTTTCATCTCCCAGCCGTCGCTGACCAGTTCTGTCCATGACTTGGAGGACGAGATAGGCTTCCAGATTTTCAACAGGACTGCACGCGGAATCACTCTGACTGAGAGGGGAAAGGAATTCCTGTCGGATGCGGAGGTTCTGTTCAGGGACTTCACGAGCTTCCGGGACAAATATACCCGTGGCGAGAGGAAGAATTTCAGCGTTTCCGCCCTGTATTACGCCTTCGCCCGGGAGGCTTTTGTCCATGTGGTGCGACAGTTTGGATCCGAAGGCTATGATTTCGCGTTCCGCGAGAAGAAGGCTTCGGACGTCATAGATGACGTGGCGGCCGGGAAGAGCGAGATAGGCATTCTGTACCTGAGCGATTCTAACAGGGACGGGATAACGAGGCTCCTTAGGGCAAGCTGCCTTGAGTTCCATCACCTGACGGAGTGCAACGCCTTCGTGTACCTGCATGAAAGCCATCCCCTCGCGGGAAGGGAGAGCCTTTCCCTGGATGACCTGACGGGATACCGCTTCGTCACATTCGACACGGATGACGTGAGGTCCTTCTTCCCGGACGAACTTATTACCCGCTACTCTCTGGACAAGGCCATCCGCGTCGCGGACAGATCCACCGAGCTGAACCTGCTCAAGACTTTGAAGGGCTATACCTTCCTTTCGGGGGTCTCCGGGGAGGAGACAAACGAGGATTTCCTGCTGATTCCCCTGAAGAATCAGGACGGCGTTGCTCTCGGAACTTTCCAGCTGGGTTACATCACCCACGGGGACGGGAAAATGAACGGAATTGGCCGTGCCTACATAGACAACGTGCGCCGTATCCTGCATATTGCGGGCCTATAGGCGGATTATGCTACTCCCATAAGAAAAATGTATTGGAACAAGGACCGTGCTTCCTGTATAACATAACCTAGTTAACCACTATGTTAGTAGTGAGTGTTATGGAGGGGAGTACCGTGGCGAAGCCTACAAAACTTACAGGCATACTTTACCGTTTTTTCCCCCTTTTGGGGGTGCTCATCGCCCTGGCAGTGCAGCTGCTCGTTCCTGACAGCGACCTGCACCCTGAGGCGGTACGGAGCTATTACACCGACCTGCTTCTGGTCCTGCTGTCCGTTGCGGGCCTGCTGGGCGTCCTGTCGCTGCCGCTGAGGCCGCTGGGTGACAGGATGGTGTCCAAGGGACCGTTCCTTCTGGGGGCGGCCGGAATAGTAGTGCTCATAAATATCGTAACTGCGAAGCTGGCATTGCTGCCGGTTCTCTTTTTTCCGTCGTACGACAACATCCTTGCGGTCTTCGTGGAGCAGTATGCCCTGCTGGGCAAGTGCATCTGGTATTCCTTCCGGCTCCTGATTCTGGGAGTTTTCTGGGGGGTCCTGGCAGGCTTCGTGACCGGCATCTTCCTGGGATTCAGCAAGACGGTGTATTACTGGCTCAACCCCTACATCAAGCTTATCGGGCCCATTCCCGCAACCGCCTGGATTCCCTTGGTGCTGACGACTTTCCCGACGCCGTTCGGGGCCAGCGTGTTCATCATCGCGCTGGCGGTCTGGTTTCCCGTCCAGCTGATGACCAGCTCCGGCATACAGAACACGACCAAGGTCTACTTCGAGGTGGGCAAGACGCTGGGAGCGGGAACCTTCTTTCAGGTGTTCAGGATCGCGGTTCCGGCCGCTCTTCCCAATATCTTTCAAGGGGTGTTCAACGGCATCTGCGGCGCGTTCATTGCGCTGATGACGGCGGAGATGTTCGGCGCGAAATACGGGATAGGCTGGTACATCAGCTGGCAAAAGGCGATGATGCTGTACTCCGGAGTGTATGCCGGCCTTATTCTCATAGCCGTGTTCTGCAACATAATTATCTCGGTCCTGTTTATGGTGCGCAAGCGGTTACTGGGCTGGCAGAAGGGGCTGATCAAGTGGTAGGGGGAAAGCTATGACGGAGATAAAAGGAGAGATAAAGATAGACGGCGTGACGAAGGTCTTCAACCAGGGGGAGGCGGAGGAGGTGACCGCGCTGAACGGCGTGGACTTCGAGATCCCCGCGGGAAGCTTTGTGTCGCTCATCGGGCCGTCCGGCTGCGGGAAGACGACGCTGCTCCGCTGCATAGCGGGCCTTGAGACTCCCACGGGCGGACAGGTGGTCGTCGACGGCAGCAAGGTGACCAAGCCGGGACGGGACAGGGGCTTCGCGTTTCAGCAGGCGAACCTGTTCCCCTGGCTCACGATACGTGACAACGTGTCGTTTGGGCTCAGGGCCAGGCACATCTACAAAGACCACAAGGAGGACGTGGACGAGTTCATAAAGCTGGTGGGGCTTGAAGGTTTCGAGAAGTCCTTTCCTCACCAGCTTTCCGGGGGCATGAACCAGAGGGCAAGCCTGGCGCGCGCCCTGGTGGGGCACCCGAAGATCCTGCTGCTGGACGAGCCTTTGGGGGCACTGGACGCATTCACCAGGATGACCATGCAGGACGAGATTCTCAGGCTCTGGAAAGAGCATCAGACCACCATGGTCATGGTGACTCATGACGTAGACGAGGCCGTGTACCTGAGCGATTACGTCGTGGTCATGACTCCGCGCCCCGCGAAGGTGGAGCGGATCATAAAAATAGAGCTGAGCCATCCCCGCGCCCGGGGTCAGGACGTGTTCCTAAAATACAGGACTCAAATCCTGGAGATTCTGGATTATGCCGGGAAGATTCAGGAAGTCGAATATGCCATTTAAATATTTTAAGATTCGGATCCATAGGAGGTATCGGATGAAAAAAATTGCTTTTGCCGCCGTGGGGACTGCTCTTGCAGCCCTTGCGATGTGTGCCGGGCTGGCGGGTTGCGCCAAAAAGCAGGGGAAGGCCCAGGCTGACGCTGGGGTGGGTCAGAAGGTCGTCAGAATCAATTTCCAGACGGGAGGACTCTGCACTGCTCCAGTCCATGTCGCAATGAAGCTGGGCCTATTCGACGAGGAACTGGGCAGGCTGGGGCAGAAGGCGGAGTATGTCCAGGTGGTGGAGGGAGGCGCGACGCTCGCGGAGATGATAGCCTCCGGCAAGGTGGATGCGGGCTATGGCCTGTACGCTACGCAGATGCAGTCCATGGAGAACGGCCTTCCTATCTCGTTCACGTCGGGAATTCACATAGGCTGCACAAAGTATTATGCCCGGGCCGACAGCAACATATATTCGGCGGCGGACCTGCGCGGCAAGACGGTCGGCGTCCCGGGCCTGTCCGACAGTTCGGTGATGAACCTGAAGCGCAAGCTCCTGGATGAGGGAATAGGCGTCACGGCGGAGAACAATGAGGTGGAGTTCGTGGCTTATTCCTCCAGCGACCTTCCCATTGCGCTGAACAACGGCGCGATAGACGCTATAGGCTTGCATGACCCCACGGCGACCAAGGCGGAGCTGGCGTACGGGTTCAGGAAGATACTTGATACGGGAATCGATGAGAAATTCAACCACGAGTACTGCTGCCAGCAGTTCGTGACTCATAAGCTGCTGAAAGAGAACCCGGAGGGGGCTGCGGCCGTCACCCGCGCCCTGCAGAAGGCTTCGGCGTACGTGCAGGCTGAGCCCCGCGCGGCGGCCCAGCTCCAGATAGAAAACGACCTCGTTCCCGGCGACCTTGACTTCAATGCCGCCCTGCTGGAGGAGATAAATTACAGACCCAGCCGCTCGCTGGGGAAGATAACCTTCGAGGCCGCAGCCCGCGAGCTTCAGAAGGCGGGCCTCCTGAAGGCCAGCACCGACATCGCGAAATTTGTGGAGAAGGGCTACATAGAGATTGACGGCGTGCCTGACGGCTACGTGTACGACAGCGCGACGAAGACATATACCGAGATAAAGGAGAACAGGTCATGAGGAAGCTTGGAATAATTCTGCCGGGGGTCACGGCCCTGCTGGGGATCGCGACGGCGATCGCGCCGTATACGTTCGCGGAGGTCTGCAAGATGCAGTCGATGCACTGCAGGTCGGTGACTGCCCCGACCGTCCTGGTCCTGGGCACACTTATCTTCGTCATATCCGTGGTCCAGCTGATTCTGGCATGGAAAAAGCGCTGACGACAGGAAGGCTTGCGCTCCAGAACATCAGGCGCAAGCCCTTCCGCACCGCGGCACTGCTGGCGGTCACGGCCCTTGCCTCCGCGGCGCTTTTTGCGAGCCTCATAATTACCTCCAGTCTGCGAGGGGGAATCAGCGGGCTGAAAGAGCGCCTGGGTGCGGACATGATGGTTGTGCCCGAGGGGCATGAGGTTCAGATGGAGAGCATTCTGCTGAGCGGGGAGCCGAATTATTTCTACATGGACAAAAACGCTGAGGATGTGGTGCGCTCCGTCCCGGGGGTTAAGCAGGCCAGCGGACAGTTCTTCCTGACCAGCCTGAGCGAGAGCTGCTGCGATTTCCCAATCCAGATAATCGGCTTTGATCCCGGGACGGATTTCATAGTCCAGGCATGGGCCAGGAGGACAGTTTCCGCAAGGCAGCAGGGTGACGGGACCCTTTTCGCAGGAAACAACATCACGACGGAGAGGGGCATCGTTCGCTTCTTTGATCAGGATCACGCCATCACGTCCAAGCTTTCCAAGAGCGGGTGCGGGATGGACAATGCCATTTACGCCGACCTGGATACCCTGCAGCACATCGTGGACGACGCTCGCGGGAAAGGCTTCGCTTTCATCACTGACGGGAACACGCGGACTAAGGTAAGCGCCGTCTTCGTGAAGCTGGAGGAAGGGGCGAAGCCGGACAGCACCGCGCTCAGGATAAAGGCTGCCGTTCCCGGAGCGCAGGTCATATCCGGCAGCGCGTTCATCGCGAACCTGTCGGGCAGGATAAACGGTTTCCTTTTGTTCCCGCGCGTCCTGTGTGCCCTGATCCTGATTATCGCCGCCTTTACCCTGGGGATAGTCTTCTCGCTCATAGCGAACGAGCGGGTACGCGAGTATTCGGTCCTGAGGGTCCTGGGGGCGGACTCCGGCACGCTCAGGGAGCTGATCCTGTCCGAGGCCGCGGCAATCGGGGTCATAGGCTCGGCGGCGGGGCTTTTTGTCGCGGCGCTTGCGGTCCTGCCCTACAATGTCCTTATTTCGGAGCGGATAGGGCTGCCATTCTCCCTGTCTGGGCCGCTGGAGATAGCGCTGTTCGCCCTGCTGAGCGTCGCGGTCACCATGATCGCGTGCGTGCTGGCGGCCCTGTACAGCGCGGTGAAAATCTCGGGGCAGGAGGCCATCTTCAAATGATAGAGATCAAGAACCTGACGAAGAGCTTCAGGACCCCACGCGGGAAAATCACGGTGCTGGACGGCGTGTCGCTGTCGGTGGGCGACGGCAGTTTCCTGGGTGTTGCGGGGAAATCCGGCGCGGGGAAGAGCACCCTCCTGTCGCTACTTGCGGGGCTGCAGAAGCCCGACAGCGGCAGCATAGCGATCGGGGGGAGGAACATACTGGACCTTTCGGACAAACAGCTCGCCGCATTCAGGAACAGGAACATCGGTTTCATCTCGCAGGAGCAGAGCTTCCTTGAAACCCTGACCGTTCTGGACAACGTGCGGCTTCCGGCCTACCTGGGCAGGGGCAGGCACTCCGGCTTGGAGGCAGGTTCAGGCCGGGCCGGGCATTCCGCTGGGGAGACCAGCGTGCGGGCGATGGAGCTGCTGGCGGGGCTGGGGATTGCCCACCTTGCGGGGCAGTACCCGCAGGAGCTTTCCGGTGGCGAGAACCACCGCGTGCTCATAGCCCGCGCCCTGATGAACGACCCCGGCCTCATACTGGCCGATGAGCCGACGGATTCCGTGGACCGGGAGCAGACCTTGGTAATCCTGGAGATATTCGCGCGCCTTGCCGCGGAGGGCAAGACGGTCATCTTCGTGAGCCACGACGAGGGCGCTCTCAGCAGTTGCGACGCGGTATACAGGATCGGCGAGTAGGCTGGGCGGGTAGGGCCAAAGATGGCTGGCGGAAGCCGGCGGCACCAGGCTGCTCAAAGGTCCGGGGCCGTACAGTCGCGCTGGAGCCAGCTGCAGCATCCTGAGATAGCTACGGCGGACGTGGCTGTAGGTTCACCCCGCGCGCGGGACTAGATTTTTCGTGGCCGTTGTGCTATGGTTAGGTCAACGTGGCGGCCCGGTCAGGAATTGTCTTCGGGGGCCGGTTCCTGGGGCCGCCCGGCACTGATTTTGGAAAAGCGCATGAAGACTGTCATCACCTACGGAACGTTCGATTTATTCCATGAAGGTCACTACAAACTGCTGGAAAGGGCGAAGGCCCTGGGGGACTATCTGATAGTCGGTGTCACGACGGAACAGTATGACGAAACGCGGGGCAAGCTGAACCTCGTGGATTCCCTTTCCGAGCGGATCCACAATGTCAGCAGCTGCGGGTTTGCGGATGAGGTCATCGTTGAGGACCACCTGGGCCAGAAGGTCGAGGACATAATCAAGTACAAGGTGGACGTGTTCACCGTCGGATCTGACTGGGCGGGGAAGTTTGACTACCTGAGGGACTACTGCGAGGTGGTCTACCTGCCCCGGACTGAGAACGTCAGCTCCACCCTGCTCAGGGCCAACGGGCATTCCATCATAAGGCTGGGAATAATAGGAACGGGAAAGATAGCCAGCCGCTTCGTCAACGAGGTGCACTTCGTCAACGGCATAGAAATTACCGGAATATACAACCCCCATCCTGACAGCGCTAGGAATTTCGCGGAAAGGTTCGGTTTCCCATTCTACACCGACAACTTTGACCGGCTTATGGAGAACGTGGATGCGGTGTACATCGCAAGCCCCCACGGAACCCATTACGAGTACGCGAAGATGGCACTTGAGGCCAGGAAGCATGTCCTTGCCGAGAAGCCCATGGTTTTTTCCAAGGAGAAGGCCGTGGAGCTGTATGCCCTGGCAAAGCAGAACCGCTGTGTCCTGCTGGAGGCCGTGAAGACCGCCTATTGCCCCGGGTTCAACCAGCTTCTGGGAGTTGCCCGGAGCGGTGTCATAGGATCCATAAGGGACATAGAGGCTGCCTTCACGAGGCTAATACCTCAAGGTAGACGTGAGTGGGACGACGCGGTCTTTGGGGGCGGTTTTTCGGAGTACGGGACCTACGTCCTGCTCCCCATCATAAAACTTTTAGGAAAGGACTTCGAGGACGTGCAGTTCTCCAGCATACTTGCGGACAACGGCATAGATATATATACCAAGGTTTCCATGCGATACAAGAAGGGAATGGCATTAGGAAAGACGGGAATAGGGGTGAAGACGGAGGGCCAGCTGGTCATAGCCGGCACGAACGGCTACATACTGGCCCGCTCCCCCTGGTGGCTGACCAAGGAATTCGAAGTGCACTACGAGGACCCCAACAAGGTGGACCGCTATACGGCCTCATACTTGGGCGAGGGATTCCGCTACGAGCTGAGCGAGTTTGTCTACCTTATAAACGGGTACGGGGACAGGAGCTACAAGCTCACGGCGGGGGAGTCCACCGCTATCGCTGACGTGATGGGCCGCTTCATGTCGCATCGCAAGGCCTACGTGGAGCGTTTCCGGCAATAGCGGGCTTCCGTGGGATTGGCAGGCAGTGGCGCTGGGATTGAATCTGCGCCTTACAGTATTTTCCTGCACAGCTCCAAGGCGGCGGCCACGGTGTCGTCCATGTCCATGTATTTGTAAAGCCCCAGCCTTCCGCCGAACGTTACCTTGCCGCCTTCTTTTTCCGAAAGCTGCCTGTATTTTGCGTACAGTTCTGAATTCCTAATATCATTCACGCTGTAGTATGGCTCGTCTCCCGGCTTCCACTGGGCGGGATACTCCCTGGTTATGACGGTCTTGGGCTGGGTCCCGAATTCGAAGTGCTTGTGTTCTATTATCCGCGTGTAGGCGGGGGTGCTGTCCGTGTAGTTGACGACGGCGTTTCCCTGGAAGTTCCCGCAGTCCAGCAGTTCCGTTTCGAACCTGAGAGAGCGGTATTCCAGGTTCCCCAGACGGCTCCCGTAGAATTCGTCGATTGTACCCGTGTACACGACGCGGTCCGCTGCGTCCGTCAGGGCTTTTCTGTCGCCCAGGAAGTCCGTGCCCAGCTTAAGGTCCGCATGTGAGAGCATTTTCTCAACTATGGCCGTGTAGCCCCCGGCGGGAATCCCCTGGTAGCGGTCGTTGAAGTAGTTGTTGTCGAAAGTAAGGCGGACTGGAAGCCGTTTGATTATGTCGGCGGGCAGTTCGGAGCAGGGCCTTCCCCACTGTTTTTCGGTGTAGCCCTTTATGAGTATCTCGTATATGTCGCGGCCCACGAGGGATATGGCCTGCTCCTCCAGGTTGCGCGGGCTGCGGCCGGCCATCTCGGCGGCCTGCTCCTCTATGCGCTTGCGGGCCTGGTCGGGAGTGGTCACGTCGTCCCATATCCGGGTGAAGGTGTTCATGTTGAACGGGAGGTTGTACAGCCTGCCCCTGTAGCTGGCCACGGGGCTGTTGGTGTAGCGGTTGAATTCGGCGAAGGAATTCATGTAATCCCAGACTTCCCTGTTGTCCGTGTGGAAGATGTGCGCCCCGTAGCGGTGCACCTGGATTCCTTCCACACATTCGGTGTAGATGTTGCCGGCGATGTGGTTCCGCCTTTCGACTACGAGGCATTTCTTGCCCTTGCGTGCGGCCTGGTCCGCTATGACGGCGTTGAACAGGCCCGCTCCTACCAGAAGCAGATCGTATCTCATTCTATCTCTCCTCCGCGCTTCCGCGTGTTTTTGTCCGCGTGTTTTGTCAGTCGGTTCCCGGTCCATCGCATTTTCGGGGTTCCGTCAAATGCCTCCTGGCCCGGGTTTGGCTCAGTCGTTTTCCGTGGTCCCGCCGGGATCCTGCATGGACCTGAAGGCGTTCTCGGCGGCCCGCACGTCTTTCCAGACGGCGGTCTGGTTTGCGTAGAGCATCCAGTCCCTGTTGTGCCAGAATATGTAAAGGCCTTTCAGCCCGTTCTCTTCCAGCAGGCGGTCCGCCGCCAGCGCGTCGCCCGCGCAGATGACGCCCCGCCAGCTTCCCTGCGGCATGTCCTTCTGGCGGAACTCGTCGAATGTCAGCACGGGAATGCCCATCACCCGGCTTGTTTCCTTTCCTCTTTTCCGTTTTCTCCGCTCGCCGGGGAGCAGGACCAGGTAGGGTATGCTGACGCGGGACTTGTAATAGGACAGGCAGGCCGCGAAAAGGGATCCGTCACCGAACAGGATGACGGGGACAGTTATGGATCCGGGGTTCTTGAGTCCTCCGAAGCGTTCTTTCCAAATACCATAAGGTACGTCCGCGTCATAGAAGCCGTGCCGCCTCTTGTATTCGGTGAAACCGGCCCTCTCCCCGAAAGCCCAGCCGTAGCGGGCTGCGAGGAGCCGCTCCCAGCCGGAGGGAATCTTTACCCGGAGGCCCTCGAATTCGGCCGTGAAGCTTTCCTCCAGGTCGCGGGACTCATAATAGGCCGGGGCTGCGAGAGAGCCGTCCCGGTAATGGGCGTATACGGCTCGCTTTTTGTCAGAGTCGCCCGCCCTGAGCGCCTTGTCCAGGGCGGCCAGCTGCTTTTCCTTGCCCCACAGCTTGCCCAGGTACTTGTGGGCCTTCCATTTGAGCATGGGCATGTCGCGGAAAGCCTTGAAGAAGCCGTAGCAGGAGGCGTAGAGCATCCTCTGGCAGAAGCGGATCTTCCTGAGCCGTTTGGCTTCGGTCCTGGCGTCCTTGCAGGCCTTGTCCAGGGGGAAGATGTCTATGCCTATTCCCTCGCAGCAGTCGGCCCACCAGTCCTGAGGGGTTATGGCCGTGGTCTGCCTGTCGCGAAGCTTTGAGAAGCCTCCGTAGAAGCAGTTGTCGCTTGCGGGCGTCTGAAGGAAGTATCTGCCCGTGAATTCTCCGGACAGGGCCAGCAGCCTGTCGTAGTCTTCCCTGGGGAGGGCTACGTCTATGTCGTCGTCCCCGTCTATCATGCGGCCGTCCCTGACCGCACCCAGCAGGGTCCCGTAGAAGGGGTATACGGTGAGGCCGTGCTTGCCGCAGACGGAAAGGAGCCTGGCCAGGAGGTCCAGCTCCACGGCTTTTACCGTCCGGATCCTGTCCCGATCCTGGTCGCAGGAGAAGTCCTCCCAGAAAAAGGGAGGGGCGTTCCTCCGTATCCAGCGGCTTGCCAGCAGGGGGGAACGGCGGTAGCGGCTGTCCGCGTCCCGGAGGGAGCTCCAGTCCAGCTGGTCCTTGTCTGCGAGGAAACCGCATTCGGCCAGCAGCATTCCGTTGGAGAAGGGATCCCAGACGCGGAAGGGTACGCCCCTGTCGTGCAGGGTTCCCGAAAGCTCCCACAGCCTGTCTCGCCGCAGGGACAGAAGGGCGGTCCCTTCTGGCTTTAGGCTGTCGAGCGAGGCCTTAACGTAACGGCGGAAATTCTCGCCGTCGTATTCCAGGTTGGCGAATGCGTAGTCGTAGCTTCCGGGAAGGCCGGCGGCCGGCAGGGTGGTATATGACGGTATGGGGCCGTCCTCATCGGGCGCCCCGGTGTTTATGGCGTCCGTCTGTGTGCCGCCCGGCAGGGGGGCGGGCCTGTCAGCGGGCGTGTTGTCTAAGATTATTAGGTTAAGGTTCCTGCGGGTGGGGTAGCGCCGCCTGATAAGGGGGACGTCCTCGGCTGGACAGGGAAAGTCCACCCGGCCCAGCCGCTCGCAGAGCGCGCCGGCCACTGAGCCGAACTTGTCGTTCAAAAGTAGGCAGGATGCGCCGGTTTTGAACGGGTAGAAAAGAAGCCCTTTCCGGCGGACTTCGGAAAGGGGCCAGAAGATTTCCCAGCGGCATTTCTCAAGGATGTGGTCGGGGACATATTCCTCGCCGTCCGCCAGGGAGTCCACGTAGCCGCGTATGACGGAGCTGAATTTGACGTCCGCCGGCGGCCCTTCCAGTATCTGCATTTCGTATCCCCGGCCCTACAGCTGCATGCTCTTGTTGTATTCCTTCAGCACCGTGGAGGTGTCTCCCAGCATCATGAATTTGCTGTCGTTTATCCACAGGACCTGGTCGCAGAATTTTTCGAGGGTGGAAGTGGCGTGCGAGACAATCAGCACCGTCCGCCCGCTCATCATAAGTTCCTCCATCTTCTTGTAGCTCTTCTGCCTGAAATGCTCGTCGCCGACGGCAAGGACCTCGTCCACCAGCATGATGTCCGTGTCCAGTATGGCCGTGACCGCGAAGGAAAGCTTGGAGTACATTCCGCTGGAATAGGTGCGGACGGGGCGGTCTATGAAGTCCCCCAGCTCGGAGAACTCGATGATAGCGTCCATGTGCTCCTTGACGTAGTCCAGCGGGCAGCCCAGGAGCATCCCAGAGCGGATGATGTTCTCCCGGCCGGTGTTGTTGCCGTTGAAGCCTATTCCTATTGCCATGAGGGCGGCGCGGTTGCCGAAGGTGTCTATGTAGCCCTCGTCCGGCTGGAAGATTCCAGCGACGGACCTGAGCAGGGTCGTCTTGCCGGACCCGTTCCTTCCTACTATGCCCAGGATTTTTCCCTTCTCCAGCGTGAAGGAGAGGTCGCTCACCGCGCGGAATACGGATGCCTTCCGTACCCCGTCCTTCGCGAGGCTCTTGTGCAGCGACATGTGGCTGAGATCCTTGTAGTCTATGCTTACGTGGCTTACTTCAAGTGCGAGTTCTGGCATAGGTCTTCCTCCTAATCATACTAGCTTTACGTAGCTGTTCTCGTTCGCGTACACAATGTGCACCCCTATGTAGCAGAGGAGCAGCGAGGCGATGGTCCACAGGCCCAGCAGTGGCAGGTCCACGGCCGCGTTGCTGAGCAGGGCGCTCCGCATGACGTCGGTGAACACTGCGACGGGGTTGAACACCATGAGCAGGGTGTTGAGCGGGGCCGCGATGGTCGTCATGACGTCGTAGAAGGTCCCGGAAAGGAAGTTAAGCATGGTCAGCAGGATCCCCACGGCATAGGACAGGTCGTCCACGTACACCCCGTAGTGCAGGAGTATCATCCCCATGCCGAACGAGAAGAGAATCATCAGGGCGTAGGCCGGGATGACCCACAGTATGTTCAGGCCTATGTGGACCCGGAAAATCGCCAGCATGACGACCAGGACGATCATGGAGAACAAAAGCTTGAGCAGGTTCAGTATCATGTCGCTGAGCAGTATGACGAACTTGGGGACGTAGACCTTGGTGAGGATCCCCGCGTTGTTCCTGACCAGCTTGACGCTGTAGCTGACGGTCGCGGAAAAGAATCGCCACATGAGCAGGGCGGAAAAGACGAAGGTCGCGTAGTTCTGGGCCGTACCGCCAAGGAGCCGGCCGAACACCACCACGTAGACCAGCATGCTGAAGAAAGGCTCCAGGAGCCACCACAGGCGGTTCAGGTAGGAGTTTGCGACCTCGGCGTTCAAATCTGCGCGGGCCGAATATATGATGTAATCCTTGTATTTCTTGAGCTGGGTGAAGAACTTCCGCATCTCCGCAAGGAAGGAGTGGTTGTTCTTGACGGTGTCGGAGAGCTTTTCCTCCAGGACGTTGACTATGATGAAGAGGATTGCCATGAGGCAGATGAAGTAGCCCGCTCCTATGAGCCGCTCCTGCAGGAAGGTCTTGGACTGCTCCCTCATTATCTGGGAGTATTCCTCGGAAAGGAAGAGGGTCATGCCGTTCTCGGCGGAAAGCTCCACCCCCGCTCCCGTCCAGGTCCAGCCGCCGCCTTCGGCTCCCTGTATCATCCGGGCAAGGCTGCCCGCGTCCAGGCTCTTTGAAAGGAGGGTCTTGCTGAGCCCGTAAATTTTGAGCCTGCTTACCAGGGCCGTGCCTTTCAGGGGGACGGTCAGCGTGCGGCAGTCGCCTGCCACGATCCTGCTGGCGGGAACGTCCTCCCGGCTTATCAGTTTGTCCCCCCGCTCAACCAGCGTCACGGTAAGGTCACGGTTCTTGAAGGGGTAGACTGCCAGAGCCACGACCCCTGCCGCGCACAACAGGACTATCACAAGCTTGAGCGCCCTGTAAAGCGATTTGTATTTCATATTTCTCCCGACGGCCTAGCGGCCTTTTACTTTTGAAACGTTCCTATTATAGCGAAATGGCCGGGACTGCACAAGCGAGGGTGTTCCAGGCCGTGGCTGTTCCCGGCTGGGGCCGCATAAAGGGAATTAATGTGGGGCGCATAAACGGAATTAATGTGGGCTGGCAGATGGGGGGCGGCGGAATTAATTGGGCCGCTTTCGGATTACGTTTTTTTCTTCCGGAAGATGATTCCGACCGGAAGTTTTTTGTGAAGCGGGGTGAGATGGGTACGGAAATTTACGGAACTAACGAACGTGAGGCAAATTTTTTCCGTCTGGCAAGGCCGAATCGTCTAGACAAATGGATTTTCAGAATATATAATCAGAATCTTGAGGGGATGCTATCCCGACGGATAAAAATGCGGCTCCGGAAACCTGCTCCGGCAGTTTTTGGCCGCCGCAATGTGAATCCGCGGCAAGCGGCCCCTGCTCCCGCTTTGAGGGACGGGGGCTGCCCGTTGGATTCCATGAGGAAGCGCGAGAAACTAAGTTTTCCACTCCTTCTCAGTTTGGATCGCAACCG
>CAMNGY010000002.1 GCA_946538795.1 uncultured Treponema sp. | reverse complement strand
TCTTGGCCCGTAGGCCAGAAGCTTTCCTGTCTTCCTGTCGCGTCCACCTTCTCTTCTGTCTTCCTTCCGTCCCTTCGCTGTCAAATACTCCCGCCACTTCTCTGTTGTGACGACAAGTGAAAATAATATCACTGAATTCCGTTCCTGTCAACAAAAAGTTTTAAAATTCTTGATTTTTTTTGAAAAAATTCCATCGGGTGGCGGAAAATCTGCGGTTTCCTGGGCGTTGCGGGCATGGGGGTGTGCCCCCGGCGGCGCGCAGCGGCGGCGACAGAAAAAAAATAGAGCAATCCCGCAGAGGGGGTAGGACGCAACGCAGTGCGGCCGCAGGGGGAGGCTTCCCCCACACCAAAGACGGGCGGCCATTCCCTTGCGTTTTTTTCTATAGAAACAAAATCCAAAAACGCGGATGACGGACAGGGCTACCTTATCCCGGCCTTGGAAATCCTCAGATTCCCCGAGCGGACCTGCTCCATAACGTACTCGACGCACATCTCAACGCCGGAGTTCATCGTCAGTCCGTGCTCGCTGAAGAATGCCTTGAACACGTTCCTCCTTCCCGGGGACAGGCGGGCCATTATAACGTCGGAATACTTTTTCCCGGGCGCATCCCTCTCCACGGGCGCGACACCTGACGCCTCCTCTATCTGGCTGACCCTTGACGCGGACACACGGTTCAGGTCGCGGGGCTGGTCGGACTCCTTCCTTATCACCGGCATACGCTCTCCCCCAGCGCCGCCATGGTCTCCAGGACATCCCTCTTTGTTCCGGGGACCATCTGGACGGGCAGGCAAGCGTTTATCGCCCTCTTGAAATTCTGGTCGGTCTGGACCACGTAGAGCTGGTACGGTGTCCTCCGCATCTCGTCGAGTATGTTCTTGGCCATGGCGATGCGGTTGTCGAAGTTGTTCAGCACGACGGAGCGGATCTCGGGGTTCTGGACGCGCTTCCTCCGCTTGAAGTCGGATATGCCGCCAAGGAAGGACGTCAGGCCGTCAACGGAAAGGGGGTCCATCATCATGACTGGGACAGCCTCGTCGGTGGCCGCCATTATATTCTCCTCGAACTCGTCGAACGCCGGGCACGTGTCGAAAACCACGTAGTCAAACCCGTTCCTGCCAAGCTCGTCGACCACATCCCTGAAAGCGAACGGCTCCCTGCTCGCGGACCTGGCCCTGTACGTCCTGAGCGACACGGAGGACTTCTTGGTCGGGAGGACTGACAGATTCTTGACGGACGTCCCCCTCACTGCATCCATGACGTAGCATTTCCCGTCAAGGACGTCGGCCAGCTCCATACCGACGTCGGGCATGAGCATAAGGGACGAGTTCCCCTGCGGGTCCGCGTCAACGAGAACAACCCTGTGGCTGCGAGCAATCTCCGCCGCAAGGGAAACCGATATGGTGGACTTACCAACGCCGCCCTTCTGCAGGGCCACTGTGACAACCTTCATCGAAACACCTCGCGGACATGCTAGCAAAAATCTAATAAAAACGCAAGCAAAAGTTTGATAAATTTAAAAAGTTTGATAAAAATCAGCAAAATGCTAGCAGACTTTTTATAAATATGCTAGCAAAATGCTAGCAAAAATCTGATATTTATTAAGAAAATGCTAGCCAAACGAGGATTGGCGCAGGAGAAAAAATTTGGGAGAGAGCATGATGGAGGAGGGGGAGGCGGAAGGACGTTCCAGCGGCAATCCTCGTGGCTCTGGGAGGAAAATCTGATGGGCCGCCCCCCCGGAAGAGAGCGCGGCATGCTTTATCTTGACAAAACGACATAAAATGTCATAATGTCGAAACACTGTGCCGGCGGGTTCCGGGACGGGGATTTTCATTTCTGGAAAGGAGCGAACACGCATGGACAACTCAAAGCTACAGAAGGACCTTGGGGAGACGCTCCCCGTGCTGCTCAAGAGGAAGGCCGCGAAGGTCCCGAACAACACACTTCAGGCCGTCAAAAACAAGAGCGGCGTGTTCGTCAGGTACAGCTACTCGCAGGTCTACCAGCATGTCGTGGAGCTTGCGTGGAGCCTCAGGAAACTCGGAATCGGAAGGGGGGAGCGGGTCGGGATGATGAGCGACAACAGAAGGGAATGGCTCATCTCCGACTACGCGCTGCTTTCGCTCGGGGCATGCGACGTTCCAAGAGGATGCGACTCCATGGGCGTGGAGATGCGGTTCATACTCAACTTCGCCGGATGCAGGTACTCCTTCTTCGAAAACGCGAGGCAGCTGCAGAAGGTGCTCGAGGCAAGGGACGAGGCTCCAGAACTCAAGACGGCCATACTGTTCGACCACGCGGACGACAGGACGCTCGCGGACGCAAGGGAAAAGGGGGTGGAGGTCGTCTACTACTCGACGCTCGAGTCCGAGGGCTCGCAGATAACAAGGGAGGACTGGCTGGACATAGAGGCGGGGATGAATCTGGTGACCAAGGACGACGTGGCCACGATAATATTCACTTCCGGAACAACGGGGGTCCCCAAGGGGGTCCAGCTGACGCACGACAACATGATCGCGCAGTGCGAGTCCGCGCACACCGCCCTGGGACTCATGCAGCCCGGGGACATCTGGCTCACGGTGCTACCGATATGGCACTCATTCGAGCGGGCATTCTGCTACATGGTCATCGCTCTGGAGGGGGGGTTCGCGTACTCAAAGCCGATAGCGTCCGTCATGATCCAGGACATGCAGCTCGTGCAGCCCCAATGGATGAACGCGGTCCCAAGGCTCTGGGAGGCGGTGGCGCAGGGGCTGTACAGGGAAATCAACAGGCTCCCGGCATTCTCCAAGGCGATGTTCAAATACTCGATAGCCTACGGGAAGCTGTACTACTCGGCAAAATCGCTCGTGACGGGGCTGAGGTGCAGATACAGGTGGTACCCAAGGTTCCTGGACGTTGCAGCAGGAATAATTCCGTTCGCGCTGCTGTGGCCGGGCTACCTTGTCGCCGAGAGGACCGTCTACTCAAGGATAAGGGCGAGGTTCGGGGGAAAATTCCGGGCGGCGATATCCGGTGGCGGAGCGCTCCAGCCAGAGACGGAGAGATTCTTCAACGTGATACGATTCAAGCTGCTGGAGGGGTACGGGATGACCGAGACTGCCCCGGTCATATCGGTCAAGAACTCGAAGAAGCCAAGGCTCAACAACGTGGGGCAGATTTTCCCGGACTTCGACGTGAAGATAGTGGCGGAGAGGGACGGCAAGATAGCCGACGGCACACCCCTGAAGCCGGGAAAGAAGGGTCTCATACTTGTGCGCGGAAGACAGGTGATGAAGGGATACTACAGGAGAGACGACCTCACCGCGGAGATTGTTGACAAGGACGGATGGCTCAACACCGGAGACCTTGGAATGATATCCTGCGACAACGAGCTGAAGATAGTGGGGCGCGCGAAGGACACCATAGTCCTGCTGGGCGGGGAGAACATAGAGCCGGCTGTCATAGAGAAGGCACTCAACTCCAGCCCGTACATCGAAAGGTCGGTCGTGCTCGGGCAGGACAAGAAGTACGTGGCGGCCCTGATAGTCCCGGACAGCGCGAACGTAACATCCTACGCCGAGGAGAACAACATAGTCTACGACAACTACGAGGCGCTGCTGGACACAAACGAGATACAGAACCTGTTCCGCACGGAGATTGACTCGCTCGTCAACGCAAGGACAGGGTTCAGGACATGCGAGAGGGTGTTCAAGTTCGCCCTGCTCAATGAAAGCTTCGAGGTCGGGCGCGACATCAACGCGAAGCAGGAGCTGATGAGGCACAGGATAGGGCAGACCTACCGGAAGCAGATATCAAGGCTCTTCGACTAGCCCCCTGGAAGAAAGCTCCTCCCTGAGGCGAACAACGGCCTGCGTCTCCGGTGACAGACCGAAAAGGCTGGGGCACTCCCTCTCCTCCTCCAGAATCTGGGCGTAGCGCGCGGGGTCCATCGATATTATCTGCACGGCCTCGGCCATGATATCGCCCTTCGACTCCTCCTCGCCGTGGCACACCGGCCCAGCTCCGTCCGCGGAATCAGCAACGCCGCCCAGGGTCCGGTCCTCCTTCGACACATCCACGCAGTCGAACCTGAATCCAACAATCTTCCTGGCCCTCTTCACGGGCGTGCAGTCTATTCTCATGCCAAGGTTCCTCTCGTTCAGCTCCCTCAGGGGTAGCTCCACCACGGTTCTCTTGAACGACCCGATCTGCTGGTACTCGCCGTCCTGTATGTCGAACAGCCTCCTCAGGTCCTCCAGCGAATACTCGAAGAACCAGGAGCCCCGCATGTTGCCCCGCCTGCCCTTGAACCCCTTGTACGACAGGGCCACGAGATAGTACCTGAGCGCGTAGAAGGACTTCAGCTTCCCGAGGTCGTTTATCTCGAAGAGCGAGAACCCGATTTCCTTCAGCTCGTCAAGGAAGACCTTCATGTCCTCGGTGAACTTGAAGGAGAACGTCGTCTCGGTGAACACGCACTTGGCGGACTGGAAAACGTTGGTGACCTCGTACTGCCGCTCGTTGTCCTCGAGGACTATCTTCATGTCGAGAATCTCGTTCGCGGACTCCTTTATGAGGCTGCGCGTCTTCATGCCGTCGGAGAGGTTCAGGTCTGAGAAGAAGTCAGCGAAGGAGAACGACACGACGTTCTGTCCTGCAGGGGATGTCAGGTACTTGAATATGGAATAGAAGTACATCCTCTGGGTCGTGGCCGAGCACTTGTAGCTTGCGCGGAGGAAGTTGTTCGGGATTTTCAGCATGTTCTGCTGTGGAAAACTCTTGATAACGAGTGTCTTTCTGTGCAAAACCGGTCTCCTTTTTTAAATTTTAAATTTTTTAAATTTTACGGCCTCGTAAGTCCTTACAATACAAGGAGATAGAGGGCCTGAATATGCCAAAGGTCCAGCGAAGTATGCCAAAAGTCCAGCGAAGTATGCCAAAAGTCCAGCGAAGTATGCCAAAAGTCCATGGCCTGTGGAAAACTCGCGCCGGAAGCCAATTATAGGACAAAATATAACAAAAGTCCATGGAAATATGACAAGGGTCCACCTCCAATGGATCCCGCCGGGGGGGATTTCGTGGCGGATGTCTGCGTTTTTTTTCCTGCGGTGGCGGCGGACGCTGCGAAGTATGCCGAAAGTCCATCGGAACGGTGGACCTTTGTCATACTTGGGGGCTTCATCATGGAGGCGATTTGTTGTAGCCTGTGCTTGACGGGGGAAAGAGGAGCATGGTTGGACTTCTTGCCAGGATTTTCATAAGGAATTATTCGGACTACGGCGACCCGGACGTGCGCAGGGGGTACGGCATGGTTTGCGGAGCGCTCGGGGTGGCAATAAACGTGGCCCTGTGCGTGTTCAAGTTCGTGTTCGGCATGGCGGTGTCGAGCGTGGCTATGGTTGCGGACGCGCTCAACAATCTCACGGACGCCGCAAGCTCTGCAGTCCAGATGGTTGGATTCAAGATGGCGTCCAAGGGACCCGACGGGAGGCATCCGTACGGACACGGAAGGGTGGAGTACGTGGCGGGTCTTGTGATCTCATTCCTGATAGTCTATGTGGGACTGGAGCTTGTGAGGAAGTCGGCGTCGGCCTTCTCGTCACCCCGGGAGGTGTCCATCTCGGTCCCGTCTGTGGCGGTGATGGCGGTGTCAATGGCGGCGAAGCTTTACATGTTCCTTTTCAACCGGCGCGTGGGCAGGAGGATTTCGTCGGTCGCCATGGAGGCCACCGCGATGGACAGCCTTGGTGATGTCGCCGTGACCGCTGTGGCTCTGGCCGGCATGTCGTTCTCGCGGCTCACGGACTTTCCCCTTGACGCGGTCGGGGGCGCGCTTGTCGGTGTCTTCATCCTGCGGAACGGGGTGGTTTCCTTCCGAGGCACTGTTTCACCGCTGATAGGCGAGGGCGCCAGCGCGGGGCTTGTCGGGGAGATAGAGAGGGTCGCCCTGTCCCATCCTCCGATATTCGAGATACACGACGTGATGGTCCACGACTACGGTCCGGGTCGAATGGTGGTAAGCCTGCATGCGGAGGTCCCGGGTAATGTTGACGTGTTCGTGCTCCACGACGCGCTGGACGCCGCCGAGAGGGACATCTCCCAGAAATTCGGTTGCCAGGCGCTGATCCACATGGACCCGGTGGATGTGGGGAACGGAAGGCTCATGGAGATACGTGGCATTGTCCGGGAGGAGGCCGGGAAGGTGGACCCGGGGCTGAAGGTCCACGACGTGAGGATGGTGGAGACACATGAGGGGAGGAGACTCTACTTCGAGCTTCTGAGGCCCCCCGCACTGGGGATTTCTGACCGGGAGCTTGGGGAGAGGGTGCGCTCGGCTGTCCAGGAAAGGGTCCCGGAGGCCGAGTGTGTCGTCAGGGAGATAAACACTGCCTACATCTGATGCCCGGGGCCGGGTCAGATTGATTCGAGTGCCTGCCTTAGGTCCTCTATGATGTCGTTCTTGTCCTCCAGCCCGCAGGAGATTCTTATGAGCCCTGCCGGTATGCCAGCCGCGATGAGCTGCTCGTCGTTCATCTGCCTGTGGGTCGATGTCGCCGGGTTGAGGCAGCATGTCCTTGCGTCGGCCACGTGGGTCTCTATCGCGCATATCCTCAGCGCGCTCATGAATTTTTCCGCGGCCCCCCTTCCGCCCTTCAGCTCGAACGACACGACCCCGCATCCGCCGTTGGGGAGGTATTTCTTTGCCAGGGCGAAGTACCTGCTGGACTTCAGCGTTGGGTAGTTCACGCTCTCCACCTGCGGACATGACTCAAGGAATTCCGCCACAGCCTGTCCGTTCTCGACGTGCCGGGGCATCCTGACGTGCAGGGATTCAAGGCCGAGGTTCAGGATGAAAGCGTGCATCGGGGCCTGGATGCTGCCAAGGTCCCTCATCAGCTGCGAGGTCGCCTTTGTTATGAAAGCGCCCCCCATCCCGAATTTTTCCGCGTAGACAATGCCGTGGTAGCTCTCGTCCGGCTCGGTGAGTCCGGGGAACTTTTCCGCGTGGGCCATCCAGTCGAACTTCCCGGCATCGACTATCGCTCCCCCGACGCAGGATCCGTGCCCGTCCATGTACTTGGTCGTCGAGTGGGTCACTATGTCCGCCCCCCATTCTATTGGACGGCAGTTGACCGGGGTGGGGAAGGTGTTGTCAACAATCAGCGGGACCCCGTGCCTGTGGGCTGCTGCCGCGAACCTCTCAATGTCCAGCACCGTCAGTGCCGGATTCGCGATAGTCTCGCCGAAGACAGCCCTGGTGTTCCTCTGGAATGCTGCGTCAATCTCCTCGTCGCTTGCGTCCGGGCTAACGAAGGTGGAGTCTATCCCCATCTTCCTGAGCGTGGTGGAGATGAGGTTGAAGGTTCCCCCGTATATCGACGACGAGGCGACGACATGGCTTCCCGCCTCGCAGATGTTGAATATGGCGAAGAAATTTGCCGCCTGCCCGCTCGATGTAAGCATCGCCGAGGCGCCACCCTCCAGGGCGGCGATCTTTGCGGCCACAAGGTCGTTAGTCGGGTTCTGCAGCCGCGAGTAGAAGTATCCGCTCGCCTCCAGGTCGAACAGCTTCCCCATCCCCTCGCTGGTGTCGTACTTGAATGTGGTTGACTGGATGATGGGAATCTGCCTTGGCTCACCGTTCTTCGGTGTGTATCCTGCCTGGACGCATTTTGTGTTCATGGATGTTTCCATTGTTGTCTCCTGGTAATTTTTTTTCCATATCTGCTGCGGCCGTTCATTGTTCCGCGCGGAAAAATTATATAGCTCCATCCGTTTTTTGTGAACCTCCGTGGACACCCGGCGAACTGCCAGGAAAAGCCTAGGAAAGGTTTTTCCTTTGTGCTAGTAT
This sequence comes from uncultured Treponema sp., assembly GCA_946538795.1. GTDB lineage: Bacteria > Spirochaetota > Spirochaetia > Treponematales > Treponemataceae > Treponema_D. The sequence continues at coordinate 11,299 of CAMNGY010000002.1, read as the reverse complement.
CTAAAGAAACAGTGAATAATACGAATGCGGATTAATCAGCATTCCCCTGAGAGGACCTCCCAAGGCCCAGACGTTTTGGGGTCCGGTCAAGAAAAACAATGCCCGGCGGAGCGAGGGTCCGGGAAAGGAAGGCAATATGTTTGAACAGGTCAAGTTGGGATACGCGTTTGACGCTTTGGAGCCGCACATAGACGCAGCGACTGTCGAGACCCACTACGGAAAGCACCACGCCGCATACACGAAGGCATTCTGCGAGGCCGCGCAGAAGGCGGGGATGCAGGATTTGCCTGCGGAGAAGATACTGTCGTCGCTGGAAGAAGTTCGGGACCCGGCGCTCCGCAGGGCTCTCAGGAACAACGGCGGCGGATACCTGAACCACAACCTCTATTTCTCCACGCTGTCGCCCAACCCTCAGGGGGAGCCGGACGGAAAGCTTGGGGAGGCGGTCGCGAGGGACTTCGGCGGAACAGACGTCCTCAAGTCCAAACTCAAGGAGGCCGCGCTTGGACAGTTCGGCTCCGGATGGGCATGGCTCTGCACCGACCGTGAGGGAAAACTCTCCGTGTCCCAGAGCGGAAACCAGGACAACCCCTACAGCGAGGGGACCGGGCTTGTGCCGATACTCGCGCTGGATGTCTGGGAGCACGCCTACTACCTGAAGTACAGGAACCTCCGCGCAAGCTACATCGACGGGTTCTTCGAGGTGCTGGACTGGAAGGCCGTTGGGGAGAACTACGCAAGGGCGGTCCGCCCCTAGTATGAGGTTCTGCGACAAGGACGAAATCTACTCCCGCGACGAGCTTACCGCAATCAGGATGTCGGTCATGGAGACACTTTCCGGGAAGTCCCTGCCCGAAGATGGCCGGACGGAAAGCACCGTTCAGGCGAAAAGAAGTGCCGCCGAAAAGCTAACCCGCTGCCTGGACCTTCTTTCCGGAAGGGATGGTGACTCGGGAATCCTTTTTATGCCCGAAAGCGGATTCGGAATCATATCCAGAATCATCGGAGATGCGGGACTCGGTGGACCGACATCAGGCGACGTACGCGTTTTCATTTCCGCGCTCGGGTCGTCCAAAAATCTTGCGGAAAAAGATGCCCTCCGCCTGTCCGGAAAGCTTGGAGTCCTACTGGAGTTCCTGGACGGGGGGAACCGTGTCAGCCCGGTGGTCGTCAGCGTGGACCGCCTATCCGAATCTTGACCCCGGGCCACCGCACCTATTCCCTTGGAAGCGTTATCAGGCAGCTCGCCGGGAGACCCTCTATCCACTCGCAGAACCTGTGCCACTCGTCAAGCCTGTGGTTCCTCCTTGTCGCGTAGATTCCCTGCAGCACCTGGTAGTTGACCTGGAGCGTGGCGCGCTGGTTGAGGCTCGCCGGGAGAAGCTGGATCATCTGCCACCAGTCATTCTTGTCCCTGGAAGCGTTGAACCTGTCCCTTGCGGCGTTGACAGTCCCTATCAGAACGTCCAGAGCCCTCAGGGAGTCCCCGTCCAGATGCTCGCACGAGAAGTCGTCCCTCGTGAAAGCCTTCTCCTGTACCTTGTGCATGGTGGAGCAGCTGTTCCTGACGGTCCCGACCTTGTACGTGTCCATCTCTGCCCACCAGTATCTCGGGGCCGTGACGTCGAACTGCACGACAATGTACCTCAGAAATTTCGCGTGGCTAGGACCCGACCTGCTCAGCCTGTCCATAAGCTCCATGTCCGCCTGCCCGACAACAAATTTCCCGCTGCCGGAATCGAGGCCGCTGTCGCTCTTGTCCCAGCTGTTGAAGGAGTTCCTCATCCCCCGTATGGCCGCCTCCCATCCGAAAATCTCCGTGTTCTCTATCTCTATCATAATGCCCCCTGATGTGTCCCATAAATCTATATGCAAAAAGGGAATTTGGCAAGGAACCATATCATGTGGGGGGAAGCCTCCCCCTGCGGCCGCACTGCGTCGCGTCCTACCCCCTCTGCGGGATTGCACTATTTTTTTCTTCCGCCGCCGCTGCACGCCGACGGGGACTGTTTTCCATGCCCGCAACGCCCATCGGACCTGTGCCCGTTTTGAATTTTTTCCGACCATGTGCTACAATGGGTAAACCCCGGCAGGAGAGAGAGAAATGAAAAAAAATATTCTGAAGAACCTTGCCATAGCGCTGGCCGTGTTCCTTGCTGTCCTGTTCGGACTCAACGGACTTTACACCACCATGCTGCACGGACTCATCAGGGAGAGCAAGGACCGCTACTACTACATAGGCGTCAACGAGGTGAACGAGCTTGGGGGCAGCCTGGAGAGGATAATCGTCAGGACGTTCGTCCTCAGGGATATGGTCATGCAGGAGGACGGCGGGACCGGATTCTTCGGCTCGATGGCCCCCATAGTTTACGGCGCGTCCGCGAAGGAGGGGGCCGGGCAGACAATCAGGAGCATCGCGCTCGCACCTGGCGGAATCATATCGGACGTGTACCCGGCGGACGAGGGGCCTTCTCTCGTTGGGTTCGACTACTCTTCTGACTCCCCGGAGGCGATGGAGGCGAACATGGCGGGAAGGACCGTGATTACCGGGGCCATCCCCGACGGCGTGGACGGCATGGTCATGGCGGTGAGGACCCCCGTTTACATCGGCGGGGACTTCTGGGGTATAGTAGCCGCATACATGGACTTAGGAAAGATTCTGGAAGGATTCAACCTGGACGCGCTGGAGGGTATCGGCGTTGACTACAGGCTTAGCACAAGGTCGTTCGGGGGCGAGACAGTTCTGGTTCGGTCCGGGGAAAATTTTGGGAACGCGGTGACTGTCCCGTTCTCCTCGTACAACCTTTCCCTGTCGCTGGATCTTGTGCCTAGCGGCGGATGGTACGACTTCGGCATGATAATGATGGGCCGCGGGATCGTGCTCTTCACGTCGCTGATCGTGATGGGGCTTGCGATATCGTTCACCAAGATAAGGGGCGACAGCGTCAGGATGAGGGCCATGGCGGAGACCGATGTTCTGACAAGATGCTTCTCGCGCTACTACATGGGGACGGCCATACTTTCGGAGGACGCGTCTTCATGGAGGAATCCGGGAGATACGTACTCCGTCGCCCTTGTCGATATTGACCGGTTCAAGTCCATAAACGACACTTTCGGTCACGCGGCCGGGGACAGGGCGCTTGTTCTGATCGCGGAAGCAATCATGGGGTGCGTTGACGGAAGGAGGGGCGACCGGGTTGTTAGGTTCGGAGGCGACGAGTTCCTTGTGTTCATCCACAGCCCCGATGCCGGGAGCCTCGACAGGTCGGTCCGCGAAATGGTGTCGGCGGTCTCGCGCATAAGGGTTGAAGCATTCCCGGACATGTCCCTGTCGATAAGCGTGGGCGGAGCCTTCAACGGTGGAGGTGGCGAGTATCTGTCCCTCATGAAGCGGGCCGACGAGAATCTGTATTCCGTGAAGGAGAACGGAAGAAACGGCGGCCTTGTGGGATAGACTCCGCTCCCTATAACAAAGATTCTGTCTACCCGAATTTCAGCATGGAATCCACTGTCCGTACCGGGATTGGGATTCCATCTCTCTGTCTATCTTCTTGCGCGCCCGTAAAGCTCCGTCATGTCCCTCAGAAGACTCTCCTCCCGGCTTGAAATCTGTCCGGGGAGCGCCCTCCATTTCCAGTTTCCGCCAAGCGTGGAGGGTCTGTTCATCCTTGCCTCCCCGCCAAGGCCGAGAAGGTCCTGCATGGTCAGGACGCACGTGTTCGAGACGGAGGCCATTGCCGCGGCCATCATGTTTTTGGGAAGTCCATCCCTGTCGCTCCTCAGATAACGCATCGCAAGACGCAGGTCCCCCTCGTCCACGCTGTCCGCCCATCCAAGTATGGTGTCGTTGTCGTGGGTCCCCGTGTACACCACGGAGTTCCTTGGGTAGCTGTGGGGCTGGTATCCTGTGTTCGTCTCCCTTGAGTCGAACGCGAACTGCAGCACCTTCATCCCTGGGAACCCGACCCTGGAGAGCATGTCCCGCACCGAGTCGGTCAGGAAGCCCAGGTCCTCCGCGATTATCGGAAGGTCCCCGAAATCCCTCCTGATTTCGTCAAACAGGGATGCGCCGGGTCCTTTCCTCCATTTCCCGCCCCTTGCGTCCTTTGAGCCGAACGGTATGCAGTAGTAGGAGTCGAACCCCCGGAAGTGGTCAACCCTCAGCACGTCGTAAATCTCGAGGCTGGTTGACAGTCTCCTTTTCCACCAGGAGTATCCGTCCTTCTCCATGTCCGCCCAGTTGTAGACGGGGTTCCCCCAGAGCTGTCCGTCCGCGGAGAAACCGTCCGGGGGGCATCCTGCGACCTCCACCGGGTTGTAGTCTCCGTCAAGCATGAACTGCTCGGGGCTGGACCACACGTCCGAGGAGTCCGCCGCCACGTAGATCGGTATGTCGCCTATTATGCTGATTCCGCATCCGTTCGCGTATCGCTTCAGGTCCGTCCACTGCCTGCGGAAAAGGTACTGGAGGATTTTGTGGTAGGACACCCTGTCCGCGCATCTTTTTCCCCACTCCCCCATCGCGTCCGGCGACCTCCTCCTGATTCCGTCCTCCCATTCGCAGAAGGGCCTGCCTCCGTGTGCATCCTTGACGGCCATGAAAAGCGAGTAGTCGTCCAGCCACCAGGCGTTTTCGGCGCAGAATTTTTTGTAGTCGGCCGGCTCCCTCTCCTCGAACCTCCTCTGGATTTTTTCGAACACCCTCCCGCGCTCCCTGTAGAGAAGCCCGTAGTCAACGCTGGCGCTGTCGGCGCCCCAGTCCACGCTCCTCCAGTCACCGCCCGAAAGAAGTCCGTCCTCCTCCAGAAGCTCGAAGTCTATGAAATATGGATTCCCGGCGAACGTGGAGAAGCTCTGGTACGGGGAGTCGCCCATGCCTGTGGGTCCGACCGGGAGAATCTGCCAGTAGGTCTGCGACGAGTTTTTCAGGAAGTCCACGAACGAGCGGGCCTCCCGTCCGAAAGTCCCTATGCCGGTTTTGCCCGGAAGAGACGATATGTGCATCAGCACGCCGCTTGCGCGCCTGTCCAGAAGTCCTTTTCCGTCATGCATTTTTTATGTCCTTGATATGTCCCTGACGCTCTCCCCCTCTACCAGCTCGAATGGAACGATGTTGTGGGAGGGCTGGGTTCCGTTTTCTATTTTGTTTATCAGCGTCGAGAGTCCGTCGTCCGCCATTCGGTCAACCATCTGCCTGATTGTCGCGAGCCTCGGGATGGAGAACTCCGACATTGGTATCCCGTCGAATCCCACGACCGATATGTCATCCGGCACCGACTTTCCCATGTCCCTGAGCTTCCTGATAGCGCCAATCGCCATCGCGTCTGACATTGTGAATATGGCGGTGATTTCGGGGTCCATCTCCATCAGCTTTCCCGCAGCCTCGAATCCGCCGTCGTATGAGTATTTCGAGACCGCGTAGGACCTTTCCTGGTCGAAGGGAATCTTCGCGGCCTTCATCGCCCTGAGGAACCCCTCGTAGCGGTCCCTGGAGAGCGCCGAGTCGAGGGATCCGCCTATGACGCCTATCCTCTTGTGCCCGTTTTTTATGAGAAGCCTTGCGGAACTGCTCGCGGCATTTTTGTTGTCGGTGCTCACGCTCGATATGTACGCGCTCTCGAGCACCTCCGCACTGTTGGATATCAGGACGCTCGGGACGTGGACCTTCTCGAAGTCTCCGCCCAGCCTGTCGGGGTTCCCGCCAAGAAAGACGATGCCCAGGGGCTTCAGCGAGAAGTAGATCCTGGTCGCGTTGTCGCCCTCGTTGTCGTTTTCGTCCAGGACAATCACGTCCGCGGAGTACGATAGCGTCTCAAGCTTTTTCTGTATGCGCTCCAGAAGGCTGTTCAGGAGTGTGCTCGACGTTCCCTGCACAAGTATGGCGAGGTTCTTCCTCTCCTGGCTCTTGAGCTGCTTGGCATTCGCGTTGACCACGAATCCGTACCGCTCCACCACGGCCATCACCCTGGCCCTCGTCTTCTCGCTGACGTCCGGATGGTTGTTCAGCACCCTCGACACGGTCCCGACCGCGCATCCGCACTCCCTAGCAATGTCCTTTATGGTCATTATCCTTTCACAGCCCCCGCGATTACGCCCTTGATTATGTACTTCTGAGAGCACACGTAGAATATTATTATCGGAATAATCGAGACGACCAGCATCGCCATGAACCCGCCGTAGTCGGTGGACCCGTACGCGCCCTGCATGGCGAGCTGTATTGCCACGGGGACAGTCTTGTGGTCCGACCCGAGAATCAGGTACGGAAGCAGGTAGTCGTTCCACACCCACATCGCGTTAAGTATCGCCACGGTTATCGCGGTGGGCTTCAGCATCGGGAACACCACAAGGAAGAACGTCTGCAGGGGGCTGCACCCGTCTATCGTTGCCGCCTCCTCAATCTCCATGGGGACGGCCTTGACGAACCCGGTGAACATGAATACCGACAGACCCGCCCCGAACCCCAGGTACACAAGGACAATCCCGAGCACGTTGTCGAACGCCAGCCTTGTCACCATGAACGTCATTGTGTACATGACCATCTGGAACGGGACTATCATGCTGAACACGAAGAGGTAGTAAAGCCCCCTGGTGAGCTTGCCCTTGACCCGGACTATGAACCATGCCGTCATCGATGTGCACACTATTATCAGGGCGACGGACGCGACGCTGACCCACGCCGACCTCAGGAACGCCAGGAAGAATCCCGAAGACGTGAGGCCGTTGATGTAGTTCTCCAGCCCTACGAACATGTCCCCCGCCGGGAACGAGAACGGTGTCGTAGAGACGTAGAGCCTGGACTTGAACGAGTTGATGAGGACCAGCACTATCGGGAATATGAATACCGCCGTCAGCGCCACAAGGATTGCGTAGAAAAATCCTATCCCCCTCTTGCTGTGCTTTGTGTTCATGACTCTATCTCCTTTCTGTTGGTCAGCCTTAGCTGCAGGAATGCTATGAGCGCGACTATGAGGAAGAACACGGTGGCCTTCGCCTGAGCAACCCCGTGCCAGTTCGCGTTCCTGTTGTAGAATGTCTGGTAGATGTTGAGCGCCAGCATCTCGGTTGTCTTCTCGGGGGCCCCCGCCGTGAGCGCGAGGTTCTGGTCGAACATCTTGAACGAGTTGGAGAGCGTCAGGAACATGCAGATTGTTATGGACGGCATGACCATGGGTATCTTGATTTTGAAGAGGGTCCTCATGGAGGACGCTCCGTCAATCTCCGCGGCCTCGAGTATGTCGTCCGGGATGTTCTGCAGCCCCGCTATGTAGATAACCATCATGTATCCTATGAGCTGCCAGTTCGTCAGGACGACAAGCCCCCAGAATCCGTACTCCGTCCTGAAAGATATGTCCTCCCCGAAGAAGTGCATGAGGAATCCGTTTATCAGCAGGTTCCACACGTAGCCAAGGACTATTCCGCCTATGAGGTTGGGCATGAAGAATACGGACCTGAAGAAGTTGGTCCCCTTAAGCCCCTTGGTCAGCACCAGCGCGAGCGCGAATGCGAACACGTTCACGGTTATGACAGAGACCATGGTGAACAGGGATGTGAACCCGAGCGCGTGGACAAACTCTGTGTCGGCCGTGAAAGCCTTGATGTAGTTCTGGAACCCCACGAACCCCCGCACGTCCGTGACCGTGGTGAAGTTCGCGAACGACAGCGCTATGCCCATTATGAACGGAACAAGAAAGAACAGCGCGAAGCAAATCAGGGTCGGCAGTACGAATATTGGAAAATACTTCTTGATTGAATTGTGTTCCCCTTTCATGCGTTTCCTCCGGAAGGATATGTTGCGTCCCCAAAAAAGGGGAGGGTCAACAGGAAGACCCTCCCCCGGGGAAAAAGTTTTCTCTGCGGGTGCCGGGCTACATCGCGCTTTCGCTAGCCCAGTCGGACACAACGCCGGCCTTGACCTCTGCCCAGTCCTTTGAGCCCTGGGCATATCTCAGGAGGGACGCGCCGAAGTTGTCCTTGAATGTCTGCGACGGGAACAGGGTGAAGTTCCATGCCACGGATGTGATTCCAGGCTTCGACATCCAGTTGCTGATTTCAACCGCGAGGGGGTCCGTCGGTCTTTCGCTGTCGGAGAACGTGTCGAAAGGTGCGATGAATCCGAGCTTGTTCGTCACATAGTCCTTTCCGGTCTTCGACGAGTAGAGCCAGTAGATGAAGTCCGCGGTAGCCTTCTGGTCAGCTTCGGAAGCCTTCTTGTTGATGCAGTAGAAGTTTTCCGTTCCGACGCAGAGGCCCTGGCTTTCCTCCCCTGGAACGCCGGTGTAGATTGGAAGGTACTTCACGTTCTCCGGGAGGACCTTGTTTCCGCTCACTCCGCTGATCTGTCCCCACGCCCAGTTTCCGTTCTGGACCATGGCGCACTCCTCAAGCGCGAACTCGGCCATCGAGTTGTCGACAGTCTTGACGCCGACGTTCTTCGGCTCAATCACGGAGTCGTTCAGGTAGAGGTCGAAGATGTTCTTGAACTGGTCGGCATACTGGAAGCTGATTTTCTTTGTCGCGTCCGATGAGAGGTCCACGTTGTTGTTCTTGAACTCGTAGTAAACCGGGAGGTTCGCGAGGTGGGTCTGCCATCTCCAGTCCTCGCCCGCCTTCAGTGATGTTGACGCGAACACGCCCTTGATCCCCAGCGCGTCCTTGTTCGCCTGCATGTCGTCCGCGAGCGCCTTGAGCGCGGTGAAGTTCTTGATTTCGTCCATGCTTGAATATGGCGTCGCCTTGTTCGGAAGGGCGAAGTATTTGTCGGTGATAGCCTTGTTGTAGATGATTCCGTATCCCTCGACGACGTACGGGATTCCGTATGGCACTCCGTCAACGGTCACGGCGAGGCTCTTGTCGGAAAGATGCCTGTAGAGCTCGGTTCCCGAGAGGTCGGCGCAGTAGCTTGACCAGTTGGCGTATCCGCGTGGCCCGTTGATCTGGAACAGGGTCGGGGCCTGCTTGGTCGCCATCTTTGATGTGAGCGTTGATTCATAGGAGTTGTTTGCCGCCGTCTCTACGATTACCTTGACTCCCGTCTCCGCCTCATAAGCAGCCGCAAGCTCCTGGTATACAGACGCGACCTCGGGCTTGAAGTTCAGGTAGCGGACCTGGCCAACCTCCGGCCCCTTCTTTGCGCATGAAACAAGGCAGGATGCCGCCACGGCTCCCGCGAGGACTGCTGACACGATTTTTTTCATATTTTCCTCCAAAAAAAATGTTCGAAGATGATTTCTGGAAACGTTACTGGAAACGTTTCCAGCTTTTCATAGTATACCCCCGTGGATTCCGTTTTGTCAAATTCTTTTTCAGGGAATTCACAAATTTTTTGATAAGATTTTTTGGGCGTTGCGGGCATGTCGCAAGCTGCCGCTTGCTCTTTGAGTTTTTACTTGGTCGCAAAGGCTCCATTTTTTTGCAAAGCAAAAAAAACGTAAAAACTCGCGTTTGATGGGCGTTGCGGGCATGTCGCAAGCTGCCGCTTGCTCTTTGAGTTTTTACTTGGTCGCAAAGGCTCCATTTTTTTGCAAAGCAAAAAAAAACGTAAAAACTCGCGTTTGATGGGCGTTGCGGGCATGTCGCAAGCTGGCGCTTGCTCTTCGAGTTTTTGCTTGGTCGCGAACGCTCCCATTTTCCGCCTTGCGGAAAACCGCAAAAACTCATGTCCAATGGGCGTTGCGGGCATGGGGAAGAGTTTTCGGCGGAGTGTAGCGACGGCGGCGGAAAAAAACAGAGCCATCCCGCTGAGGGGGTAGCGGAAAACCTTGGGTTTGGAGCGAGGGGGAGACTTCCCCCTACCAAAAGATGAGTTGGTGCCAGAAATTGCCGAAGGCAATTTCTGGGTAGCGAGGGACGAAAGGCCCGAACGTAGGGGAGACTTCCCCCTCATTTGTTTCTATTGACAATAACAGTTTAGGACCGATATAATGTGGCATCTTGACGGAAAGGTTCTATTCTTTACGGGTAGGACCTTTTTTTGTACCGGGGCGTTTTGCCGGCTACGCATTTTTTTAGGAGGACACGCATGAACATGGATTTCGAGAGGAGGCTGGCGGTTCCGGCTGAGGTCAAGGAGCAGTATCCCGTCACCGGGAAGGTCAGTTCCATAGTCGAGGAGAAGCGCGCTGAGGTCAAGGCGATTATCGAGGGAAGGTCAAAAAGGCTGATGCTGATTATCGGGCCCTGCTCCGCTGACAACGAGGACGCGGTCATAGACTACATGACAAGGCTGGTCCCGGTCCAGGAGAAGGTCGCGGACAAGATTCTGATTGTGCCAAGAATCTACACGAACAAGCCGAGGACTACGGGGGACGGGTACAAGGGCATGCTCCACCAGCCGGATCCAAGCGAGAAGCCGGACCTGTTCAAGGGTCTGATCGCCACCCGGCACATGCACATGAGGGCTGTCGAGGAGACGGGGTTCGTGTTCGCCGACGAGATGCTCTACCCGGACAACTACCAGTACCTTGACGACCTTCTCGGATACGTGGCCGTCGGTGCCCGCTCCGTCGAAAATCAGGAGCACCGCCTTGTGTCCAGCGGGATAGAGGTTCCGGTCGGGATGAAGAATCCAACGTCTGGGGACTACTCGGTGATGATGAACGCGATACATGCGGCCCAGCACCACCACACGTTCATATACAGGGGATGGGAGGTGCACTCCATGGGGAATCCGGACACACACGCGATTCTCAGGGGCTCCACGAACAAGCACGGGAACAACCAGCAGAACTACCATTACGAGGATCTCATTCGGCTGTGCGACGCCTACGACGGGCGCGACCTGAAGAATCCCGCCGCGATAATCGACACGAACCACTCAAACTCGAACAAGAATCCGCTGGAGCAGCCACGCATTGTAATGGATGTGCTGAACTCATGCGCGCACAACGAGAGGATAAGGAAGCTCGTCAAGGGATTCATGATAGAGAGCTACATAGAGGACGGTTGCCAGAAGATTGGGGAGGGAACGTACGGTAAGTCCATAACCGATCCATGTCTTGGATGGGAAAAGTCCGAGAGGCTTATCTACGATATTGCGGACAGGATTTAGGAAAACGGGATGACCAAAAAGTTCGTTGCGTAGCGTCATTCCGAACTCGTTTCGGAATCTATGCACTATATTTAGCGTAGATGCTGAATCAAGTTCAGCATGACAATACTTATTGGTCATCCCCTTTTTTTTGTGCGGTGCGGGATTCCATTTTCGTGCCGGCGTGTCCATTCCATGGGGAAGGTCCAGAAAAACAAGGCGGGCCCCGGCGGACAGTGTCCGCCGGGGCCCGCCTTGTTTTTCTGGGGATTT
>CAMNGY010000001.1 GCA_946538795.1 uncultured Treponema sp. | reverse complement strand
CCGAATTTGAGCGTAATCATAATGGAAAAGTATAACGGTTTGAAGGAGCCGTTTCAAGGCATGGCCGGGAAGCCCGGCTTGTACAGGCGGCAGGGTAGCGAGCCAGGACGTCCTCACCGGGAATCCCGGAGCCTCATGACGGGACCCCGGCCTGTTCCGTCACCGCCGGGCCGTCATTCCTCCACGCGGATCACGATGCGGCCCACGCCTTTCGCCGTGATGACCGACGTCCCCGCGGACAGGGCCGAAACCAGCCCGCTTTTGCTTACGCGGGCCACGTCATGGTTGGAGCTGGTCCACTTCGTTCCGTCCGGGGCAAAGAGCTGGATCTTCTCGCCAGCATACAGGCTTATCCCCAGGCCGGAAGGGGAGTCCCCGGAGGACCTGCCGGAATCGTCCCCAGAGCCGGCGGATGCCCCGGAGCTGGCGGATGCCCCGGAGTAGGAATCATCGGACCGGGGGCCTTCCCACTCGCAGATGAATCCGTAATCCTTAAGGTTGGACGCCTTGCCGCGCGGCTTGTCACCGTTCTCGTCAACCCAATTCCCGGTGCTCCTGTAAACCATGATCGAGTTCTTGCTGCCCACGCTGGTTTCGCTCGGCGAGCCGGTATTCCAGTCAACGTAGGAGAATTTCTCGCCCGTCACCCAGGAGAAGCTGGCCGCCTTGGCGTTCCTCTTATAGCCGCCGATCCAATAGAATTTTTTGGAGCCGGATTTCATCAGGTTCACGACGGCCTTCTGCTCCGCGCGGGAGCTGATCGTAACAAGGTGCCCGCCCTGCTCCTCGCAGAAGCTCTTCGCCTCAGACCATGACAAACCGGACTCATAAAGGACATAGGTATTTCCGTTGTGGCTTACCTCCTGGGCGGACGCGCCGGCAACGGCAACAAACAGGGACAGCATGGCAGCCGCCATCAGCCTCACGCAGAATCTCTCCATAACAAGAGCCTCCATATTATCAACGTATTCCAAGGCCATTATAGGGTATCTCCAGAAACTGGGCAAGCCCCACGGCCGGCACCGGGAAAGCGCGCCCGCAAGCCGCCGGGAAAGCGCGCCCGCCCGAAAGAAAGCTGCCCCGGCATGAAACAAAGCCGCCGCCCGGGGAAAAGGGACTTTTGTACGTTGACAGGGGCCGTCCCAGCCTATATAGTGACAGTTGATGGCGGCGGCGACAGTCCGCCCGCCATGCGACAAGACAAGATCAGGAGCGCGAACAATATGAAAGTTTTGGTTATAGGCGGGGCAGGATACATAGGAAGCCATGTCGTCAAGGAGCTGATGGCGAAGGGCCACAAGGTGACGGTCTTCGACAACCTTTCCAGCGGGCTGCTCCAGAACCTCTTCCCGGAGAACGATTTCATCGCGGGAAGCATACTGCATCCGGAGGAGCTGGACGCGGCCTTCGCTCGGGGCTTCGACGCCTTCATCCACCTCGCGGCATTCAAGGCGGCCGGCGAGTCCATGATAAAGCCGGAGAAGTATTCCCTGAACAACATAAACGGTACGGTGAACATACTGAATTCTGCCGTGGCCAACGGCTGCATGAACATGGTGTTCTCATCCAGCGCGGCGGTGTTCGGCGAGCCGCAGTACCAGCCCCTGGACGAAAAGCATCCCAAGAACCCGGAGAACTACTACGGCTTCACAAAGCTGGAGATTGAGGAATTCATGGGCTGGTACGAAAAGCTCAAGGGCCTGCGCTACGCCGCCCTGCGCTACTTCAACGCGGCAGGCTACGACCCGACCGGCGTCCTGTACGGGCTGGAGCGCAACCCGGCAAACCTGCTTCCCGTCATAATGGAAGTTGCCGCAGGCGTCAGGGAAAAGCTGAGCATCTTCGGGAATGATTACGACACCCGCGACGGAACCTGCATCCGCGACTACATACACGTCTCGGACCTGGCATCCGCCCACGTCCTCGCGCTGGAGCACATAGCGGGCAAGAAGGAGAGCCTCACGCTCAACCTTGGCACCGGAACGGGAATCACCGTGACCGAAATGCTGGAGGCTGCCCGCCGCATCACCGGAAAGGAAATCAAGGCGGAATACGTCGGCCGCAGGGCCGGGGATCCCGCCCAGCTGACGGCCTCTTCCGAGCTGGCCCGCAAGGTCCTGGGCTGGCAGCCCAAGTATTCCGACGTGGACACGCTCATCGGCTCCACATGGGAAGCCTACAAGAAGTTCTACAAAATCAAGGGCTAGCGGCGGACGCTTTTTGCCAGCGGCCCACGCACGCGGGGCGGAGTAAGGGGAAACACCTGCCCCGCCCTATTTGAATTCCCTGCAAATCCTCCCCAGCGCATCCTCCAATATGCGCCGGGGGGTCGCGACGTTTATGCGCTGGAATTTCTTGCCCTCGTCCCCGAACATCCTTCCGTAATCCAGCCAGACCTTCGCATCGTTCAGAATTTTCTTGGAAATCTCGCTGTCGCTCATCTCCGTATACTGAGAGAAATCCAGCCAGACCAGGTAGCTGCCTTCCGGCCGCATCACCCGTATCCGCGGGCAGCGCTCCGCAAGGTATTCCTCCGTGAACAGGATGTTCCGGAAGATGTATTCCCTCACTGAGTCAAACCATTCGCCGCCCTCCTCGTAGGCGCTCGTAGCGGCGACAATCCCCATCAGGCTCGGCTCATCGTAGCCGGTCCTGTCAACCTCGCGCTGGAAGGCCTCGCGCAGTTTGGGGTTCTGTATGAAGATGTTGGAGAACTGAAGCCCCGCAAGGTTGAACGTCTTGCTGGGGGACGTGCATATTATGGAATTCTGCGCTGCCTCCTCGGACAGGTTCGCATATACCGTGTGCCGGTTCTCCCCGAACGTGATGTCAGAATGTATTTCGTCTGAGACAACGATGACGCCGTTGGCAAGGCATATCTCGCTCATCCTGCGCAGCTCGTCCTCCGTCCACACCCTCCCGCCTGGATTGTGCGGGGAGCACAGCACGAACAGCCTGACGCCCTCCGAGCGGATCTTATTCTCAAAGTCCCCGAAGTCAACGGCATAACGCCCGTCCCTCAGGACGAGGGGGCTGTTCACGACGCGCCGGTCCAGGGCCTGAATCGTATTGAAAAAAGGATAGTACACCGGCTTCTGTATGAGGACCCCCTCCCCCTCCTTGGTGAAAGCCCGGATCGCGGCCGCAATCGCGAACACCACGCCGGGAGTGTTCACGATCCACTCGTCGCGGACGGCATACCCGTGCCTGTCCCGGAACCAGCTTCTGACCGCATCGTAATAGCGGCCGTCCGGGCGGCTGTAGCCGAATATCCCGTGGGCGGCCCGCTCCGCAAGGGCCTTCTGCACGCAGGGGGCCGTGGGAAAGTCCATGTCGGCCACCCAGAGGCTCACGGCGTCCTTGGGCTTCCCCCGCTTTTCGGCAAGGTCGTACTTTATGGCAAAGCTGCCCGTCCTGTCGGTAACAGTGTCAAAGCAAAAACTCATATCAAACTCCGTGGAAGCAATTTGCAAAAAGCACTTGAAGCAGGCGGCTTATTGTCCGAGCGCCTGGCCCAAGTCGGCAATCAAATCACCGACGCTCTCAATGCCGACCGAAAGCCGCAGCGTCGCCGTTGTGATCCCGTTCTTCAGGCGGATCTCCTCCGGCACGTCGGCATGGGTCTGGGTGACAGGGTATGTGATAAGGCTCTCCACACCGCCCAGGCTTTCAGCAAAGCTGATGAGCCGCACATTGCTCAAGACGGAAAGCGCGCGTTCGGCGCTGTCGGTCTGGAATGTCAGCATGGCCCCGAAACCGCGGGCCTGTTTCTTCTGGACCTCATGGCCGGGATGCTCGGGAAGGCCGGGGTATATCACCCTGACGACGGACTTCTGCCCCTTGAGCCAGGAGGCTATCTTCATGGCGTTTTCCTGGGACTTCTCCATGCGTACGGCGAGGGTCTTTATTCCCCTCAGCACGAGCCAGCTGTCAAACGGAGCCAGGCCCGCGCCGGTCGTCTTGATGAGGAAGCGGAGCCTCTCCTGCACGTCGGCCCTGTTCGTCACGATGAACCCGGCCAGAGGATCATTATGGCCGGCAAGATACTTTGTCCCGCTGTGCACGACTATGTCCGCGCCCAGCGCGAGCGGGTTCTGGAAGTAGGGCGACATGAACGTGTTGTCCACGATAAGGAGCAGGCCGTGCCTCCTCGCAATCCCGGCGGCTTTCGCTATGTCGGACACGTTCATCATGGGATTGGTCGGGGTCTCGATGTATATGGCCTTGGTATCCGGCCTGACATGCTGCTCCAGGTCATCCGTGGCGCAGTTCACGCGGGTGAACGTAATCCCGTTCTTCACCGAAACGTTGTCAAAAAGACGTATCGTGCCGCCGTACAGGTCCGAGTCCGCGATGATGTGGTCGCCGGGAGAAAAAAGCTCCATCAGGAGCGATATGGCCGCCATGCCCGAGGACAGGGCAAAAGCGTCTGTACCCCCCTCCAGCTGTGCCATGACCTTCTCAAGCTGCTCCCGGGTAGGGTTCTGCAGGCGGCTGTAGTCAAAGCCCGTGCTCTGCCCTACGGCCGGATGCGCGTAGGTTGCGGTCTGATAGATGGGGAAACTGATGGAGCCATAATGGCCGCAGCGGCCTTGTGTCCGCCCCTGCCCGACTCCTGCGGCGCCCGTCCCTTCCCCTGCGGCTTCCCCGCCGTCCTCCAAGTGAATGCATTTCGTTTCCAGTGAAAGCGACATATTTTTCCTCCCTACGTCACCTAAATGCAGTACTCAAACCCGATGAAGTCCCGGTCCTTCATGACCAGGTTCTCCAGCGTGACCGAATCCACGAAGTCATTGACGGTCTTCTCAAAGTCAGCCCAGAAGCACCTGCTTCCGGCAGACTCAACGGTATTCCCCTCATTCTGGTTCCTGGGCGCAAGATCCCCTTCCATGGTGCGCAGGATCTCCCCGACAGTATAGTCTTCGGGATCCTTGGTGAGCCGGTAACCTCCGTTCATACCCCTGTTCCCCGTCACCAGGTTCTTTTCCACCAGCTTTGACAAAATCTGCTCAAGGTACTTCACGGAAAGGTTCCGCCTGTGAGAGATTATGCGCAGGGGAACGAAGGCATCCTTGCCGGATTCCGCAAGGTCCTCCATGATTAAAAGAGCGTACTGTCCGCGAGTCGAAATTTTGTACACCGCGCTCCCCCCTCTTGTTTTCGCTTTTTCAATGCCAGCCCGCAAAACGCACAAAGAACTGTCTTACGGAGCCTCCAAAACCTATTCATTTGCTAGTAAATATAGCATATATTACATAGTTAATCAATAGGAATATTTTCGTCGCCCAAAGGGGAGGCGGTTTGAAATGCAGATATGGCCTCAGGCACGGCCACAGGCCGGCTTCTTGCCCGGCGGCTGGCACGACGTTGCCGCGGCAAAAGCGAGGCTCTCCGTTCCGACGAGAACATGCAGAAAGAGAAAAAACAAAGATAAGATGGGAAAAAAGAAAGGAAAGAAGGGGTTGAAATGCTCGATACTGGATTCGGACCAGTGACTTCTACCGTGTGAAGGTAGCACTCTACCACTGAGTTAATCGAGCGTTACGAACAGAAACAGTATAGTTCAATCATCCTTTTCTGTCAATATGCCGCTGCCGGCAAACACGCCCGCAGCCGGCCCGGCGGATGCAACGGCCCCTTCCGGCTCAGCAGCTTCTAGCGGCTGCCCGGAGGCCACGGCGGACACAGAAGCCCCGCCACCCGGACGCCCCGTCCCTGACGCCTGCCCTGTGGCCACGGCGGACGCGCTAGTCCCGCCAGCCGGCCGTCCCGTCCCTGCCGAGGCAAAGGCCCCGCCATCACGGGCCTTCCCCAAGTCATGCCGGCCTTCCAGCAAGGTCTTGTACAGCTTGGTCTCGTTGAGCAGGAAATCCGGCAGGGGCAGGGATTTTGACGCAGGACCGGACACAGGGACGCTCTCGTCAAATTCCACATGGGCATAGACTGGCTGGAGGATTATCCTGATAAAGTCCTCAGCCCGCTTGGTTATCTCCTCGCTGTCGTCGCTGGCCTTACCGTTCAGGAAGGCCTTCTCAAACTGCGCCCGGTACCCGTTCCGCCGCTCCAGCAGAAGCTTCCCGTAGGATTCGCCGTCCTGGCGCTCGCACAAATCCTTGCCGTCGTATTCTCCGGCCTCCACGGTGATGTGCCGTATGTCCCCGTTCCTGTCCAGCTTGACGCGGCGGATCTCGTTGAAAAAGTTCCTGTAGTCAAACCTGGGCATGTCCAGATATTCCACCGAAATGCCTGAAACCACGACGGAATTGTCGTCCACCTTCCTTATCCTGATTTTCTGCAAATCCACGCCCCGCTGGTAGCTCACCGTGCAGTCCATTATGGAAAGAACCTCGTCAAAGCTCTTCCCCTGCCTGCCCAGGACCTTGTCCAGCTTTGAGTCCCCGTCCTGCTCATTCAGGCTTTCCAGCCGCTTTATCGTCGCTCCCTGCCGGTAGTCACGGAAACAGACCTTGAACACGTCACGGTAAGTTTCCATGTTGACCGTCAGTTTCTCCAGCAGATCTATGCGCCTCTGGAAGTCCACCTCCCTTTCCTGCAAAGACTCCTTCTCCTTGCGCAGGCTGTCCACCAGATCCTCCTGTTCCCTGATCCGGTCCTGCATCTCCCGCTCGTCGGAACGGACAAGCTTTCTCAGCAGGGGCAGGGAAACGATGGCCAGGCAGAAAGAGAAGCCCCCCGCCGTCGCCGAAGCAAGAAGGACTGCCAGACGCGGGCTTGCCCGGGCAATCACGAGGGCAATGTACAAAGAGACGACGATGCATGCCAGCAGGACCGTACTGCCGATGATGCGGACGACAAGGGAAAAAGTCTTGGAGACCGGGGCGAACATGCGCCCCTTGCTTCTGGAGGAAACAGGCTTCCGTTTCACGCCCTCATTATAGGCCATCTGCAAGAACTGGACAAGCCCTGCATCCCGCCAGGCCAGCTGGCACACGCCGCGCCATCCGGAGGCTTCCAAAAAACAGGCAAATATCATATACTCCCGGCATGACAGATTTGGAAGAGGCCAGGAAATTCTTCGGAGAGGATTACTACGCGACGAAGGTCACGGGAATCAAGATTGATGATGCGGGCATCCACCATGCAAAGTGCTCGCTTGAACTTACGAGAGACCACAAGAACGCGTACGGGGGCGTCATGGGCGGGGCAATCTTCACGCTGGCGGACTATACGTTCGCCGTCGCCTCGAATTTCAGGCAGCCACAGACCGTATCCGTCACCAGCCAGATAAACTTCATCGGCAAGGCAAAAGGCAGCCGCCTTATCGCGGAATCCAGCCTTATAAAGGACGGGAGGACCACCTGCCTGTACGGAATCGACGTCACTGACGAGCTTGGCACGAAGGTCGCCTTCGTCACGATAAGCGGGATGAAGCTGGACAAGCCCCAGGGCTGATGAATGCCAGCGGATGGTCAGGCTCCTGGCCGGGGCGATTGAGGCGGGAGATTGAGGACCGCGGGCCGGCCTGGAGAGGGCTGTCAGGACCCGGATTACAGCTGGCCCGGCTTGGTGAGAACCGCGGGCCGGCTTGGTGATGACTGCCCGGGCGTGGTGAGGGCCGGGATTAACGCGGCCCGTTTAGTGATGACTCCGGGGGTTCCGATGGCCCGGCTTGAAAAAATACGTTTTAACTCATATATTATAGAAGAAAATGAAAGAAGCCGGCATGAAAACACTGGATTTCCCTGTCCTTCTCCTGTTTGCGGCCTGCCTGCTGGCTTCGGTCCTGCTGCTCAGGCGGGGGAAAAGCGACGGGGGAACGCTTGTTGTCAGGACTGCGGAAGGGGAGTTCGTCTACCCCCTGTCCAAGAATGCCGTCTACAAGATTGAGGGGGCCATAGGGATAAGCGAGATAGAGGTCGCGGACGGCAAGGCCCGCTTTCTGGACTCCCCCTGCCCCGGCAAGACCTGCGTCATGTCAGGGGAACTGTCCGAGCCGGGGGCATGGGCGGCATGTCTTCCAAACCAGGTGTTCATCCGCATAGAGGGCACAGGGCGGGACGGAAAGCAGCTGGACGCGCTGGCCCAGTAGCCCGGACCGCTAACGCCGCACTATCCGCACGTCCATCGGGCCGCACGGGCTGTATCTGTCTTCACGGGCCGCACTATCCGCACGGACTCCAGCTCAGTTCTTCCTGATTATCCAGTAGTAGGCGGTGGTTTCCCGCCGGTTGTGCAGGTTCCACTTCCACATATCGTCCCGTTCGACCACCGCGAAATCCGGCGCGGGCAGACAGCTGGCAAAGAAGGCATCGTATTCGGCAATGCTTCGGTAAATCGCGCTGTAGTTGCTGGTAAGCTCGTCCGAATAAGTTTCGTTGAGCGTCAGCCGTTCGGTGAAGCCCACGGACTCCTTGAGGTAAGCTATGCCCCCTTCCGCAAGCAGGCGGCTCACGTTGCCCAGGCAGGCAGGGATGTCCTCGTCGTTTATGTACATCATGACGCCGTTGACCAGGATGACGTCGAACTTGGCGGACTGAAGCTCCGCCGGCAGGACGGAAAGGATGTCCTGGAAACTCCCACAGAAAAACTGGCAGTTGGGGTAGGCGGCGGTGTTCTTGCGCGCCATGTCCAGCAGACCCGGCGTATAGTCCACGCCTACGTAGGCGCCCTGCGCGGAGATGGTGCCCATGACGCCTTCCGTGGCCCAGCGGGCAACCCCGCAGCCTATATCCAGCACCCTGCTGCCCTGCCTCAGGTTCAGCAGGGGAAGGATTTTCTCCTTCTCGTAGCGGTCCCGCTCAAGCGCAAGCTCCGGGTGCTTGTCCTGATAGTTCACGTAGTTGTATAGGTAGGGCAGCTTCTTCTCGCAACGGCGGTTGAAAAAGCTCTTGACCTCGTTGTCGTTTATGGAGATTTTCTCGCCTACGACCCTGTGCTTGTCTTCCATAATATGCAGGCGATTATAGTATATTGCGGGACAAAGGTCAAAGGTCAATACGAGGCCCCCGCCACCGGCACTGCGTGGACGCCGGCACTGCGTGGACGCCGGCACTGTGTGGACGCGCCTGTCCGCTGCCTGAAGCGGCAAAAAATGCAAAACGGTGCGTAAAACTCACTGGAATTCGCCTGCAAAAGGCTATACAATACTCCTAATGACATCAGTTAGGGGGGGGGTAACAGACAATTTCGCTGTCTCACTGCGTCGCCCGCCCTCCTGTAGAGGAGATGAATATGAAAAAAATGATGAAGATGGCAGCCAAGCTGCTTGCACTGTCTGCCCTTGTGACGGCATCCGTCATGATAGGCTCCTGCGACTACTGGGGCGAGGAGTGGTACAAGAGCAACAGTGGCGGCGACACAGGAACAAGTTCAAGCTCTAGCTCTAGTTCTGGTTCCAGTAATACTATGGCTGCCACGCCTGCAAACCTGCAGTCGGTACCGCAGACCGAAGTTGCAAGCAAATCCTTTCAGGCGGGCAACATGCTGCTCGTGTTCAACTCAAGCGGAACGGGGGGCAAGATTGCAAACGCAAATACGGCCAGTGCATCCTACAGGGGAAGCAACGGAATGGCAGGAGCTATGACGGCCAGATACACCCCCGGCACAGCGAATGCCATGTCGGTTGACACTCAGGACGTTTGGATAGGTGAGTTTGACTACAACGGTATATCCATACACGTCTTGGTTTATCAGACGCATGACAACTTTACAACGCAAATCAAACGTGATGCGAACACGGGGGCATTTTATTTCATCAGCGACATACAGGCCACCCGCAAGGGATTCAGCAGTGGCCTTGAAGGAAGATGGCGCTTCTCAAGTAATTACTTTGCCGAGGAGTATGATGATCAATATTTTGAAATGGAGTTTCGCCAGAATGGTAGCCAGACCTACTTCTACAAAGAACATGGTGCAGCTTTAGAGAGTTTAGGCTGGGATTTCCGCGATGGTGGCGTATGGAGTATAAACTATGATGGAAACGGTATAAAAACAGGCGAAGAACGCGTCGACGATGAAACAACAACAGCCGAAGAAATGCAGGAAGCTAGGGACCTGCTGGGCTGGAGGTGCGAGAACGGGGTCATCTCGGGCACTTTGTTTAATATCGCAGACTTTACTATCGCCGGCTTGTTATCATGGGAACAGCTACTGCTGTATGACGGCACCGTGATAACCTATGCGGCAAGCCTGACACCTCGGACGACCCTGCGTAACTACCAAGTTCTGTAGGAGCAAGGCCGCCTACAGATTTATAAACAATCATACAGGGTGCATCCGGCGGCGGATGTGCCCTTTTTTATATCACTGGTGTAATCTTTCTGCGCCGCCATCATGCCATGCCGCGGCATTTGCTTGACGGTCCGGGCAAAGTCGTGTTTAATGTCACCACTATGGAAGGAAAAGCTATGAATCAAAAATACAAGGCGGTCATATTCGACCTGGACGGAACCCTCCTGGACACGCTGGAGGACCTGACGGACAGCTGCAATCAGGCCCTGACGGGCCTTGGCTATCCCGCGCACACGATTGCCGAGGTGCGGCAGTTCGTGGGCAACGGGCTTGGAGTGATGATCGAAAAGGCCCTTCCGGGCGGAAGGGGCAACCCCGACTACGGCTCGGCGCTGGACCGCATGAGGGAGATATATTCCGCCAACTACCAGAACAAGACCAAGGCCTATGACGGCGTGCTGGACCTGATAGAAAAGCTGAAGGAGCGGGGCGTAAAGATGGCGATCGTTTCCAACAAGCCCGACGCGCAGGTAAAGGAGCTGGCCGCGCTTTACTTCAAGTCCATCCCGCAGGAAGCGGCGATAGGCGAGAACGAGGCCGCCGGTGTCAGGCGCAAGCCCGCCCCGGATTCAGTCTACACCGCGCTCAAGGCGCTTGGCGTGGACAAGTCCGCCGCCGTCTATGTCGGAGACTCGGACGTGGACATGGCGACCGCGCGGAACTCAGGCCTGCCCTGCATCAGCGTCGCCTGGGGCTTCAAGACGAGGGAATTCCTGCAGGAAAAGGGCGCGTCCCCTATCGTGGACAGGCCTGACGAGGTGCTGGGCCTCGCGGGCTTCTAAAAGCGAATGCGGGGGCGGACAAGGCGGGGGCGCAGGGCTTTAGCGAATGCGGGGACGGGCAAGGCGGCGCAGGATTTTGTCACGCCCGTGACCACGACGCTACGCTCCTGCTGGCGTCGTGTGCGGCACGTACTGTGCCGGGAGCGGGCAGCAGGATACCTTGACGGCGCTCTACCTTGCGACAAACACTTTCCTTGCCTCCGTTATGTCAACAAGGGTTCCCATTGCGTAACGGTGAAGGATGCTCCCCACCAAAGATTGATACTGCAAGCCCTGTTCCATCGCCATCTGCTTTATCCTGTCCATGTCCGCAACGTCCATTCTGAAAGTCACGGGCTTCTTTACCTGCCTTTCTGAATAATGGACTGTAGGCGGATTCTTTGCCGCCTCACGGAGGCTTTTCCCTACCCATTCAGGAGCAGAAACAAGCTTTTCGGCATTGTCTTCATAAGACCGCTCTTCCTCATCAAGGGGCGAATTCCAGAACGCCTCTTCCTGTGCTTTCAATTCTTCCTGTGTCATGACCAGAGCCTCCCCTTCATTTTCCTGTTTGGATACGCTGTCTTCAAAAACCAGCCGTTTTCCGTAAGAACAAAAGGTACTGAATAAGGATAGCCGTTTATTTTCACAACGGTAATGAACTGGGTGGGGTGGGCAGGATTGACTTCCGGCTCGGTGTTCCGTCCAGCCTCAATTTCTGCTTTCACCTGCTCAAAACAGATATGCCTGTTTTCTTTGAGCCATTCATTTTTCTCATACCCCCATTCAATCTGCATAGTTACATATTAACACAATGTATTTACTTTGTGAATATAAAAAGAGCAAGAAGGAACATTCCCCATAGAGGCACCCGTCCCTATGTCTGCCACAGAATTCCGCATGGAGCAGGAGAGCCGCAACATCCGTGCGGGGTGGACAGGGGCGGCGGCGCAGGGCTTTATCGAATGCGGAGGCGGGCAAGGCGGCGCAGCATTTTGTCACGCCCGTAACCACGACGCTACGCTCCTGCTGGCGTCGTGTGTGGCACGTACTGTTCCGGGAGCGGGCAGCAGGACCCGCGCAATGCTGCGCAACATACGCAACACGCGCGGCCCTGCCTGCTGTCAGACTTGTTTGCTTGATGCAACGCTACATGCGTTGTACACCACTATCAAGCGTATAAGAACCATTATTCCCATAAATATTTTTACGGAAATCATAATACCACACCCCGTCAACAGATTGTCCGGCTTCCAAAGCTCCGTAATAATTCGGGTCAGACGACGCATCGTGTACAATACGAGCATTACTCCATGTAGTTTCCCATTCAGGAGAAACAATTGTTCCATTGCTACGGATGGTGAATGTATAAACATAACTGGAGTCCCTGGCGTCCTTCCAAGTACCGACAAGACTGTTATATACGCTCTGTTCTTCCGCAGTCATAGTAGAAGACGGAGTGCCACCGCTTCCACCCGAGCTTCCGCCGGAAGTCTGCACCACGAGCGTGCCCGTCCCGCTTGCGGTTATGCTGCCGTTTGTCAGCGTGATGCTATTGCCGTTGAACGTCACGGTGATGGTCCCACTGCTGAACGTGATGGTGTAGCTGCCGGTGAACTCGCTCGCAGCGGCGGCTGCTGCCACGGCCCGGGCATACGTGCCGGAAAGGCTTCCCGCAGCGCCCGAAAGCGTCGCCGTTCCGCTGGTGCTCGTGCCGTTCATCGTCAGCGTCGTGTAGGAGGCGCCATTTACGGTCATGCTGCCGGAATAGGTCGGGACGCTGCTGGCCGTGCTGCCAGAACCACCGCTCGCCACGCTGCCGCTGTCGCCGCCGTTCTTGTAATAGTCCTCCTTCCAGTAGTCGCAGGACCCGAGCAGGGCCACGCACGCGAGGGAGGCAAGAAGCACAGACAAAATCTTGGTTTTCGTCATAAAACCACTCCTTTTAATTGATGTATATATAAAAAGCCCCCGTGAGCACGGCAGGCCGCGCCCGCGGAGGGCATTTTATGAGGATGATGGGAATGTGTTTTGCAGGGGTTATTTAAAAGGGCATAGGAGGGGCCTACAGGCCACAGGCCACAGGCCACAGGCCACAGGCCACAGGCCGACAGGCCGACAGGCCGACAGGCCGACAGGCCATTATGTGAGGAAGATTGTGCGTGTCAAGCCTTTTTGGCCTTTTTTGCAATTTTTTTTCATTTTTTTGCGTCTGCAAAGCAACGTCCGTTCGGGCCGGCTTCAAACGCCGTGCTTTTGAAGCCGCCACACCCCAAATTGTACACTGTCTTTTAAAACGAAACTAGAGTACAACGCACAGAATTTTAGTGCGTTGGCAGGAAATTTTCGAAATTTTCCCTGTTTGTGCCCGTTGGTTGCCCGATTCTTTCCAGCCTAATCTGCCAGCCCAAGCTGCGGAGCACGGAGGTGAACGTCGTGAGCGTCACTTTCTGGGAGTCCTTGGAGCGGAGCTTCTGTATGACAGTCGGCGAGACTTCCGCTTTCTTTGCCAGTTCTCTTATGGAAATATTCTGGGCTTCCATCTGCTCAAGGATGAATTCGGAAAGAAGAAAGTCATTGTATTCCTTCTGGTAGATTTCTTTCTGGCCAGGGTTCTCCGCGAAGAATTTGTCAAACGTCGTCACTTTTGTTCCTCCTCACCATCGGGATTACGGCTCAGATAGTCAGCCCTGTTCTTCAACGCCAAACGCTTTTCGCCCGGCGGCATTTTATCCCCGGACTTCCTGTATGCGTTCGTCACGATAATTTTGCTTCCCCTCTTGAAAAACGCAAGATAACGGTCCGGCTGGGGCTTGAAAGCAAATATTTCATCACCTTCGGCACGGAACTTGGTAATGTCCAGTATCTTGCCAAAATCGCCCATCCGCTGGCAAAGCATCAAGAACTTTCGCTTCTGGCTCACATCACAGGATTCGTAATAGTCATAAGGCTGGCTTTTCCCTTCAGCATCGAAATACCATTCGATTTGGAAAAATTTGCCCGTATATATTACGCAATCATCCTTGTCCACATTCAGATTGTATCACAAATATAGCACACAGTCAATTTTGCCAATTGGATTCCTATTCCGGGGGCTGCCGGATAGGGGAAGAATGAGTCCATCCGCTGGACGCTGGGCTGGAGAGAAGAGAGAGCAAGTTTGAGCCGCCCCGCCCGTGGTTGCCCCGCCCATCACGCTCGCTGGGCCTCCATCCCCCTTGTTCGTTGGATTGCCGTTTGAGCCGGCCCGCCCCTGGCCGTATAACAGGATTTTCCCGCGCGCAATCTTGCCTTTACCATTCCTTTCCAATATATTTTATGATAAAAATCTACACTCTACAAAATTAACTTGCGGGGGCCAAAACGGCGCAGAATGTACCAAGAAGGCCCTCAGGAGAACATCGTATGATAGAAGTTGAGCATGTCTCCATGAGCTTCGGGACCTTCCGGGCCGTGGACGACATCAGTTTTTCCATACGGACCGGCGAGATCGTGGGCCTGCTAGGGCCAAACGGAGCCGGCAAGACCACCACGATGAGAATGATAACAGGATTCCTTGAGCCAAGCTCCGGAAGCATACGGATAGACGGCCAGCCCGTCGGCGTCGCGACCAAGCGCAAGATTGGCTACATGCCGGAGTCCGCTCCCCTTTACAGCGACATGATCGTGGCCGACTACCTGGACTACGTTGCCGCAATGGACGGCGTGGACGCAAAGGAGCGAGTCCCCCAGCTGGTCAAGGTCTGCGGCCTTTCCGAGGTCATGCACAAGAACATCGGCGACCTGTCGCGGGGCAACCGGCAGCGGGTCGGCCTGGCACACGCCCTCATGGGCGATCCGGAGATCCTCATACTGGACGAACCGACGAGCGGGCTGGACCCCAACCAGGTGCAGGAAGTCCGCGAACTGATAAAGAAAATAGGCGAAACCCGCACGGTCATCATCTCCACCCACATACTGAGCGAGGTTGAGAGCATCTGCGGCCGCGTCATCATCATCTCGGGCGGCAAGAAGATTGCGGACAGCCCCACCGAGGAGCTTCGCGCCCAGCAGACCAGCAGGGACGAGGTTCGTCTTCTGGTCGGCAAGGCGGACGCAGCCGGACTCAAGTCCGCGCTGGAGGGCTTGCCCGGCGTGGTTTCATGCTCCGCCACGGCGGAAGGAGACAAGCTGTCCGCAAGCTTGTCCATGACCAAGGAAAGGGACTCGCGGCCCCAGATAGCCAGGCTCATACTTGAGAGGGGCTGGGACCTTTACGAGATGGAAACGCGCAAGAACAGCCTTGAGGACGTGTTCAGGACGCTCACGTCAGGAGGGAACGAGAAATGAATACGAGCGGAAATACGGAAAACAAAGACGCGGCCGGAGCCAAAGGCATGGCCGCAGACGCGGCCGTTGCCGCGCATACACGCGCAGCTTCCAGCGGAGGCTGGAAAGTGATACTGAAGCGGGAGCTTGCGGCATATTTCTCCAGCCCCATAGCCTATATAGCGGGCTGCTTCTTCCTCCTGTTCTCGGGCTTCACGCTTTTCTCCACGTTCTTCATCATACGCCGGGCGGAGCTGAGGAATTTCTTCCAGATGCTCCCCCTCATCTTCAGCTTCTTCATCCCCGCCCTGACGATGCGGGTGTTCAGCGAGGAGAGGCGGAGCGGTTCGTTCGAGACCCTGCTGACACTTCCGGTATCAACGGCCCAGGTCGTCACCGGTAAGTACCTGGCGACGCTTTCGGCCGCCCTGATAATGCTGGTCCCCACGCTGTCCTACGTGCTGACCTGCCGCATGTTCGGCTCGCCGGACATGGGCCCGATTGTGGGGGGCTACATAGGCAGCGTCCTGCTGTGCGCGGCCTTCACGGCCATAGGCCTGTACGCTTCGTCCATGACGAGGAACCAGATAATCGCATTCCTGGTGGCCGCCGCTGTCTGCATTGTGCTTTCCATAATAAGCAACTTCGCGATCCTGCTGCCGGGAAACATGGTCGGCTTCGCAACCTTTATCTCCGCGGGCAGCCATTTTGAGTCCATATCGAGGGGCATCGTGGACACAAGGGACATAATCTATTTCGTTTCCCTTGCGGCTGTCTTCTTCGTGCTGACCGTACGGAGCATCGAGAATTCAAGGAGGGGATAACATTATGGAAGAAAAAAACACGAGCATCAGTGGCGCGGAATCCGGTTCTCCCAGCAGGCAGGATTCCGCCCGTGACAAGGGCCGGGGCAGAATTCCCGGAGCCTTCATGCGCTGGATGAGCGATCCCTCGTGGGACGTACGCCTCTTCATCATAGCGGTCGTGCTGCTGAACCTGGTGGCATCGCGCGCCTTCATCAGATGGGACCTCACCAAGTCCAAGTCCTATTCGCTCTCGCCGGCCAGCAAGGAGCTGGTGCGGACGGTGGAGGAGCCTCTGGACATAAAGGTATTTTTCTCGCAGAAACTGCCGGCACCTTATTCCACGGTCTACCAGTACGTCAGTGACATCCTGTCCGAGTACAAGGGTGCCTCAAGGGGCAGGCTGAACTATGAGTTCTACGACATGGAGGACGGCGAGAACCAGGCCCTGGCCCGCAAGTACGGGATAAGCCAGGTGCAGATCCAGGAAATAGCCGACAACGAGGTGGGCTTCAAGAGCGCGTACATGGGAATGGCGTTCAGCTACGCCGACCAGATTGAGAAACTGGACGGGCTGACCGACACGGACGGCCTTGAGTACAAGATAAGCCAGACAATCGGCAAGATAATCTCCAACACGAACGCCATATCGGGGCTTGGGGATGCCGTCACGGTCACCCTGTACCGTTCCAGCAAGCTTTCGGGCTTCGGAATCTCCGGCTTTGACGATATGGACAGGATGGTTCAGGAAGCATTCGCCAAGGTGAACCCCAAGTTCCAGAACATGATGACATTCAGCGTGCAGGATCCCGGCCCGGAGGAGGCGGAATCCCTTTCGGAACGTTACGGCATACAGACCCTCGCCTGGGAGAATTCGCAGGGGCAGACGGAGCACGGGACAATCGGCCTGGTAGTGGAGGCCGGCGACAAGTTCCGCACGGTGCCGCTTCAGATGGTCAACATGATTTTCTCCTATGCGGTCAGCGGGCTGGACGACCTGGAGGAGAACCTGACGGACAGCGTGAAGGCCCTTGCGTCCAAATCCACCAAGATAGCCTACGCGACGGGCCACGGGGAGCTTGCCCTGAACGACGCGCAGAACGGGGCCGCCAACTTTGCGGGGCTTCTGGGCGACAGCTACAGCCTGGAGGAGCTGGACCTTTCCAAAAACGACATTCCCGGCGGTATCCAGACGCTCGTCATAAACGGCCCCAAGACGGCTTTCAGCGAGAACGAGCTGTACAAGGTTGACCAGTTCCTCATGAAGGGTGGCCGCCTGATGCTTTTCCTGGACCCCTTCAACGAACAGAGCAACCCCTACACCGGGGAAAGCAGTTACGAGAAGATACAGACCGGCCTGGAGAGGCTGCTGGCAAAGTACGGGATAAAGACGGAAAATGCCTATGTCCTGGACGAGGACTGCTACAGCCAGCCCACGCAGCAGTACGGCAAGCTGAATTTCTATTACGCCCCGGTCCTAAGCGACAGGGGCCTGAACCAGAAGAACTCGATAACCGCGAACCTGGGCTACGTCATCTTCCTGATGCCGGGCCTCATCGACACATCGGAGGCGGCATCAAAGGCAGGCAACAAGCTGACCGTCCTTGCGAGCAGCTCGTCCAAGTCCTGGACCATGACGGACAACGTGTCGCTCAGCCCCTTCACGGTCTCGCCTCCGGCCGACAAGACCGGCATGAAAAGCCACGAGCTGGCGGTGCTGCTGGAAGGACGCTTTGAAAGCTCGTTTGACCGTCCCCCGGAGGACGCCGGCACTGAGCCGGGCGCCGCGGAAGAGTCCGGCGGGGCTGGAGCTTCCGGCGGTACAGGTGTGTCCGGCGCAAAAGAAGGCACGGCCGCTTCGGATGCCTCAAAAGCCGCCGGTCTGACAAAGGAGGGCCATGCCGCCAGGAGCCTGCAGGACGGCAAGATCCTGCTCATACCAACCTCGTACATAACGGGACCGCAGATACTGCAGGCCGACAGCGATGCTCCCGTGGCCAAGTTCCTTGAGAACGCGGTTGACTACATGAACGGAAACGGCGACCTGTGCGCCATGAGGACAAAGGGGCTCAGCCTGAGCACCCTGCACCTGTCGTCAGGCCCGCTCGTTGCGCTGGCAAAAGGCTTCAATATAATCGGGCTGGCCGTAATTGTCGCGCTCATAGGCCTTCTGGCCCTGCTCTCACGCAGCGCGCACAGGAAGGAAATACGGCTCCGCTACGATGCGGATGACAAACGCGAGGTGTCAAAATGAACAAGATATATATCAGGAAGATAATCCTGCTGTCATGCATAGCCGTTCTGCTGTGCGTTTACATAGTCCAGCTGGCCCTCTCGCGCAGGACGGGGATAAAGTCCATGCCGCTGGAAGCCGGGATCGACTCCATGACGATCCAGACGGCGGAATCGGAAGCGAGGCTGACGCTCCGGGACGGGACCTGGTTTGTCAGCCGGGGGGAAGGCCAGACCGAATATGAGGCCGCCCAGTCCATCGTGGACAACCTGCTTTCCGACGTGAAGGACCTGAAGCTCCTTGCTGTCGCCACCCGCTCCGCAGGGAGCGACAGCGCGAGATACGGGCTGGACGACGCGTCAAAGATTGTCGTGACCGCCAGCAGCGGCTCAGAAGCGGTCCGCACGCTGCACGTGGGCAAGGCGACTTCGACGGGCAGCCAGAACTACGTCCAGATCGATGATGACGGGGCAGTATACATAGTCGGAAGCGCCCTGCGCCGGGACTTTGACAAGCAGTGCGATGACATCAGGAGCAAGAGCATTTACTCGCTGGACAACGATGTGAAAATCGACCGCATAAGCTGTACGTCATATCCGGATGCAGGACAGGACGGAGGGACCCCCGACAGCTTTACCTTCGTAAGGGAGGACGAGGCCCCGTCCGGTGAAACCGGGGCGGACAACGACAGCGTGAGCGTCAGCAAGACGACCTGGAAACAGCTTACGTCCGGGATGACGGAGGACGGAAGGAAGGAGGCGGACAGCGACAAGATTGCCAGCTGGGCTTCGTCCCTGTCGCTCCTGTCAGCCTCGGAATGGCTTGCCGACAATGCCCGGATTCCCGAAGGCTACGCGCTTGCAAGCGAGCTTTCCTTCTCTGCGGGGGGAAAGGATTACAAGACGAAACTGTACAAGGGTAAGGAAGGGGAAGAGGATACCTACATCATGTCCTGCTCCACGACACCATACTTGTTCAAAGTGGCAAGCTACGTTGCCAGCAGGTACAGCAAGACGTCAGGCGACTTCCTGAAATAAACCGCCGCGGTGTTTTACAGCCGGCCGGCTTGTGCGGGGGCAGTCTTTTTCGAAGGGGCCTGCTTGAATTGAAGGCCCCGCCGGATTTTGGCCCCCGCAGAAGCCGCCCATCAATCAGTATTTGACCGCCGATCGGCACCGCCGTGGCTTCCGGCACCACCGTGGATTCTGCCGCCAATGAAAAAAGCCCCGTCAATCGGCGAAGCGTATTCCCTGCCACAGGTCGCTGTACAAGTCTATGTCGCTTCCCAGATCCTGCTTGAGCGTGCAGCTGTAAGCCTGCTCCGCATCGTACATTGCGGGGCGCGTCACGTACTGCAGGGCCTCCGGGTTTGTGACGCACGGATAGCCGAATTCATCTATGAAAATCGCATATATCTCAGGCCGGTGGACGAAGTTTATGAATTCGTTGGCAAGCTCATAATGGGGCGCATCCTTGAGTATGCACATGCAGTCCACCGTCGCAGGACCGCCGATCTCGGGGATGAAGAAGTCTATGGTGTCAGCCCATTTTTCGGGAGGCACCTCCCCATAGACAATCTCGGGATATCCCTGGCACAGCCAGAAGTCGCCGGACGCAAATGACTTGCCGAAGCTTTCCGCGTCAAATTTGACCAGGTGGGGCCGCCACTGGGTCTTTATCAGCTCGCTTGCTTCTTTCAGCTGGCTCGGATCAGTGCTGTTCATGTCGTATCCCAGCTGAAGGAGGGCACAGCCTATTACCTCGCGCATTTCGTCCATCATGGTCGCATGCCCGGCAAACCGGGGATCGGAGAATATGCTGTAGTCCCTCTTGTAATCCCCCGAAACCTTGGTCTTGTTCACCATGATTCCCGTCGCGCTCAGCGCATAGGGGACCGCATACTTCATGCCGGGATCGTGATCGAGCTTCTCAAGGATGACCGGGTTTATTTTGTCGCGGTTGGTCAGCTTGCCCTGATCCAGCTCCCTGAGCATCCCCTGGTTTATCATCATGGAAACGAAGTCGTTGGAGGGAATCAC